>JBBRLR010000069.1:0-25535 GCA_038231255.1 Thermomicrobiales bacterium
ACTACATTGAAGGGTTCTACAACACCCATCGGCGGCACTCGGCGCTCGACTACCTGTCACCCGCAGCATACGAAAGGAGATGGACAATCCTCGACCGTGTCGCGTAGTCTTTCACTGTCCACCAAACCGGGGTAACTCCAAGGTAACCGGCAACGCTCCGGTGGTGGGTGCGCTAAGGGTAGACCGCCACTGAACGTAATGACGCCCGATATTGCCCATTTCCACTTTGAATGGATCCGGATTCGTCGGGGTATAGGTCAGAATCCGTCGCTCGAACGCCTGAATTATCACGTCCCGTTGTTCTCCCGCCACTTTCACCGTCGCCTCGAATGGTTCGCTCTTCGCATAGCCAATCGTAAGCAGGCCCACTTTGTCCCGGTAGGCGGCGAATGGTGCAGAGACGTTGTGCAGCGTGGCCGCGTCAAACGTGGCAATCACCGTCCCCGACATGGCGTCAACGGATGAAAGGTCCCCAGTCGCGGACACCCGCGCAATGACGCTCGTGCCAACCGCACTCGCGGCGGGAGAGAGCAGCGCCGATGCCGTGGTATGAAGAGCGAGGTAACTCGGGCCGGGGGTGTCGGGGTCGCCCGCGATCGGTATAGCCGGTGATTCGTGGGCATCGAAGGTGTTATCGCCGACCTGGATCCTGCCGGTGATCAGTTCCGTCGCTAACAGACCGTTCGTGACCGTGCCGCTCGCAGGGTCCGTCAACTCCATCCGCCCCTTGTCGAAGTATTGCACGAGGCGCTGCTTTCCAGGCGCATCGGCATAGAACTCCTGTTGCCCGGCCTGGGCCGTTTCGAGGGGCCCCCAGAAATTCGGTGTGATGACCTCGCCCGCCTGCCACTGCACCTGGAACGCGGGGGCAGCGAATCCGGTCGCGGACGCGATCGTGCCGCCAGCCTGCAGGCTCCCGATGAGAAGCACGAAAGCAGGCAGGGTCTTCAGAAGCGACCGCTGCCGCAGACAACGAAAGATCATCTGGCCTGCTATCACACTATCCTCCCTGTGACGTCGCCCGACGTTGTCACGCAGGTCGGCATCTCGATCGGTATCTGATTGCGGATGGATCCGCACGCCATGACATGAAATTGCGAAAGGGCCGAGCTCGCACCATCGAGTATCGTGTACATGGCTGACCATTGCCGCGTTGTCTTTGGCTGACTCCGTGACAGTTTCGACTGTTCCCACGCGCTCGTTATGGCGCCCGGCTTGCTGTCTCGAAAGCGATTACGAAGACGGGCAGCGGCACGACACGAGATCACTCCGCATTCTGCGGCAATGTCATAGCCTCTCCGGTGCCCGCACTGCTGGCATGATGCCGCAACGCGGCGGGCCCATGGGCCCACTGTTGCGCCTCCCATCTGCTCGTCAGCCGTGTCAATGTATCCAGCATCTCGGTGCCAATTATCTCCCAGTCATACCGCGTCGCCACGGTTTCCTTCGCGTGCGCGGCGATGCGGGCGTACAATGTGTCGTCGGTAAGGAGGCGTGCCGTCGCATCCGCGAATGCATCGGGATCGTCCGCGATCAAAATGTCTTCCCCGGTCGTCAAATCAAGCCCTTCGGCCCCTTTCGTCGTGGCGACGACCGGCGTCCCAAGCGCCATCGCTTCCAGTATTTTCAGCCGAGTCCCGCCACCCTGACGAAGCGGCACGACGCACACGCGACTCGCGGCGATATAGGAGCGAATATCCGCGAGCCAACCGGTAAAAGTGACACCCGGTACCGCTGTGAGATCGTCGAGGGAGACACCTTCCGTTGTACCCGTGATGGCGAGCCAGGCATCGGGAATGCGCTCCCGAAGACGGGGCAGGATGTCCGCCGCGAAGAAGGTGGTCGCATCACGATTCGGTGCATAGGTCGGTGATCCACTGTAGACGAGACGACGTGCGTCTCGCGCCTGTTCCATCGCCGGTTCCGTCAGGATGACGCCATTGGGGACGACGGCGATACGCGCGGCATGCGCAGTGATTGCGCAGAGCAGCCGCGCTTCTCGTTCAGAGGCAACAAGCAACCCCGCACAGATGTTTTCGATTGACCGGATGAACCGCCGATATTTCCAGTCGGTCAGTGTCGCGCGCAGGCGGCTCCGTGCATCACGGGCGTTGCGGATCGCGTCTGCATACCGCGATGGATCGACGTCATCAACGAAGACAGCGACCGAATGGGCGACCTTCAGCCCGTAATATGCGGCCCGTTCGCCACAAATCACGACATCGCATTCCCGTGCGGAGATCCGACGTTCGAGGAGCGCCGTTATCCTCGGGTCATATGTGTTCACCAGTGAACGAGGAATGGCACCGAGAAAGCCTCGCCAATCGCCTCTGGCCTGCGGCAAAAACACAGGAGTGGCAATTGTTACGATGGAGCGACAAAGTTGACGGAGCGGCTCCAGATCATCCGCCGCTCGCTCTTCCGCGCCGAGTACGATGAGATCCACGCAATGCTCTCGTGCCAGCGCGCGGATCATCGCCAACGCCCGCATCTTCGCGCCGTTGTCGGCGGGATACGGATACCAGAAGGATATGAACGTGATATGCATTCGCTATTACCACGCAACCCGGCTGATGCCCGTTTTCCCACATGCCGCGTCCGCGATACCACGCAATAGGGCCTGCTCACGCCGCCAATCACGCCGGTGCAGCAGATCAAGCCCCGTCCGTACGAGCCCCCATAGCGTCCAGGAGATCGCGAGCGGCTGGCGGTACCACGGCACATGTTTGCGGAGGAAGAGGAGACGGTTCCGCGTCAGATAATAGAGGACGCGCGGCGTCGGCCCTGCCGCGTGGCGTGGCACTTTGTGATAAAGGATGGCCGACGGGACGATACGCATCCGATATCCCGCCCGCTGGGCGCGTACGCACCAATCCACCTCTTCCCAGTACATGAAATAGCGCGGATCGAAGCCACCCACGGTGTTCAGGGACTCAATTGGAATAAGCATCGCGCAGCCAACGATGAAGGGGACGTTCATTGGCATTCCTGGGCTGTTGGAGGCCTCGGTATCAACGCCGATATTCGCAGTGTAGCCGCGCCACCAGTCGATCGTTCCACCGGCGCACCAAATGATTCGTGGTTCGTCGGCATAGCGAACCTCCGGCCCGATTACGGCCTTGCCTGCCATTGCATCATACTCAGCAACGAGGTGCGCCAGCATTTCCGGCTCCGCGATCGTATCGTTATTGAGGAGGAGAATCGCATCGATGTCCGTTCGCCGGCGGATATGCTCGAACCCGACATTGTTACCCGCCGCATAGCCAAGATTGCCCCCCGTTTCAATGATGGCCACATCGGGATATGACGCGCGAATATTGGCAGCCGATTGATCGGTCGAACCGTTGTCGATGACGACGACCTCGGTCGGATGTGTCATCGCGCGCAGCGAGGCAAGACAGGCGAGCGTGTCCGCGCATCGGTTCCAGTTCAGAACAACCGTGATGACCCGCGCCATCTCTCATACTCCCGTTCCCGACACGACGAGCAACCGCAGGAGATCCCTTCCCTGTCCACTTGTAGCGTACGTGACGGACCTGACAGGATAGCGACAGGCGCCGAATCTTGATCTGCGAAAGTGGTCAGCCCAGAGACGGGCGCGCAGACGCGATGCGCCCCGCATCCCGCAACGAGTAACGTCACTCCCCCGCGCCCATCGTCGCCACGAGTTTCTGGATGAAATAAGGATCACCGACGGACCACGGTTGATCCAGGTATCGGCGCAAATCGTGTTCCGTGCCCCGCAATACGTACGCTTTCGCGAGAAAGATTTGCCATGCAACATCCGGTGAGAGATAGGCATTCTCTCCGCCCATCGTCTGCTCGCCCCAGGCGAGATACCACGTCGGCAGGCTCCCCGTTGCGGTCACGTCGGCCACGTATGCGGCGACGGCATCCTGGCTATGATCGCGGAGATAAGCGCCGACTTCCGGCGTGAGGTAGGAAAAGACGGGGTAGGAGACGGCATGGGTATTGCTGCGGCGACCGTTGGCTCCCCGGACGAACGTGGCGAAATCAGTACCGGATTGGAGGCCGCGCGCGGCGAGATCGGCGGCGCCCTGCGCTTCGGGTTCGTGGCCGAGGTGCCGGGCGATACGTGCAAACCCGATCAATCCGCCGATTTGCCCATAGGTGTCAGGTACCCCGCGCGCCGCGGACGCGGCATACAGATCGGACATTGTCGGCCATCGCCCTTGCACGTACCCCCAATCATCCGTCGCATTGGCGTATGCCCAGAGCGCATAGAGGTTATCAATCGGCGGGCGGAGGGGGGGCCAGAGATTATAGATCAAGTCGGGGGGCAGAGGGTATCGCTCGCGACGCACGCCACGGTAATAGGCGGCCCCCTCGGATGGCTTGGCCATTGTGTACGCGCCACTGACTTCAAAGGAATCGACCGGATAGGCATCGAGTTCCGCGCGCAGATACTTGCGGAGGCTCGTCTGCTGATCGGCAGGGAGTAAGGGGAAGGCTTGGCTGAGGGCAAGTATTGCATCTGCCGGATTGAGCCAGGCGAGCGTGTATGTGCTGTATGTAGCCCCGCCGAGGTCCCATGGATAGGAGCCGCTCGCGAAGCCAACGCCACCGATCAGCGCGAGCGGCGCGAGATGCCCCGCCTGAATCATCCGCGCGACCTCGCCAGCAAGGCGGTTGCGCAAATCCGCGGGGACACTCGCCGGAAGCGGTGAGATGTTCCAGATATAGTCATCCGTCGAGATGGGCGCTGCGGCCGATCCGCTACCGGCGGGGATCGCGGCGCGCGCACTCCCCGCCGTAGCGGTGGCATCCGTACGATGAATCGGCTGTGGCGTTGGGTTGGATGCCGGGTGCGACTGAAACGGGCGCATGATTCCTGCACCGATAAAGATCGACAACAGGAACGTCACCGCAACGAAACCAGCGATCCGCCGCCGTTGATAGACCGTGTGCGCTGAGGATATTCGCGGCGCGCTCACGCTGTGCCGCCAATCGCGACGACCACGCCGCCACTGAGCCGCCAATACAAGAGTCCCCCCGCGCTGACGATGGGACTATTGGCGACGCCCGCGCCGAGATAGAAGTGTGCGTCGTCGGGCGGGAAGCGGGAGAACTGCGGGGGCGAGGAATAGACAGTGACACCGCCAGGCGGGTAGCGCGATGTCTGGGCGTTCCGATACTCGATGCCAAGATGGAACGATGCCCCGGTCGCGAGGTCTACCCCGCCGGCAGCCTCAAATTCGCTCTGCATGAGGCGTGTACCGGCACGGCTGATCATGCCGCCTTCATCGGTGATCAGCCGGAAGGGCCAGACACCATCGATCCTCCCATGATCTCCGTTCGATAGTATGACGGGTCTGATGACGCCATCGCGGAGATCCATCGCACCAAAATCCGCCGACCACCGCGCTTCCCATCTTTCACCGGCACGGGTCCGATAATTCTGCCGCGTGGAGTACAGGACGAGCAAGGTGCCATCGCTATTGAGGGCCGGCGGCGCCGGCGGAAGATTGTCGCCACCGACGTACAGGACCGGGGCGACAAAGGCCAGATCACCCGTCGCCGCGTTCAATGCGTGGAACGTTTGATGGTCCGGATGCTCGCCCAGAAAGCGGCGGATCGCCGCTTGTTCATCCGGGGAATTTTGGCCTTGCAGACTGTCGATCAAATGCCCTTCAGAACCTGCCCAAAGATCGCCGAAGTAATATGCGGGCATGGTCCGGAAGACAACCAAGCCTGCATCTTCGGCGACGACGGGCCAACCGGCGCGGAACCCTTGCCCCACAAGTTGTTTCTGCCAGCGGAGAGTGCCGGAATGCAGATCGAGGGCAAAAACCTGGCTGCTTTCCGCTCCGATATAGACGAGATGCTGGCGCTCGGAGTAGGCCGCGCTCATTGTAATTGGCGTGCCGACCGGAAATGACCAGTTGACTGCTCCAGTGCGGGCATCGAGGGCATAGAACAGGCCATCCCGGGAACCGATAGCCACGACACCGTCCACAACGAGCGGCGCCGCCCAGATGCCGCCCTTCGTCGCACATGTCCACTGCTCGGCGCCCGTCGCAGCGTTGTACGCATAGACCAGACCGTCCTGTGACCCGACAATAACCGTATCGCCCGCGATCGCAGCAGTGCCGAGGATGGCGTCGCCCGTTTGCACGCGCCACAGTTCCGCACCGGTGCCCGCATCGAGCGCGACGAACCTGCCATCCAACGTGCCGATGAAGACGCGCCCGTCCGCTACTACGGGCTGCACATTCCCGCCGATACGGAGCGTGTCCGCTCCCTGGGCGGCGTTCCATCCCCACCGTATCGCGTACGGGCCGCTCGCGACGCTTGCCCCGCCGCCCGTGCGTTGCGCATCATGCGCGAGCATCGGCCAGTCATCTGCTGCTGCTGCCGCACGCAGATTTGCCCCTCGCCATGCTCCTGCGGGTTCGCCCAGCAGCGTCGCGACCAGCAGGAGCATGGATACGAGCATATGCATACGCCGGAGATGTCTCGTCCGTGTAGCAGGTAAGCGGTGCTGTTCCACACTATGATCCTTACGTCGCATGTCCGTCCGCCGATTCTCCCCAAGAGTATGCAAATCTCCGCGCTCTTTTCGACATGGCTCGCTACCCCTTTATGTCGTCGTGGTGCGGAAAAAGCAATGCGTAAGGGCGATGACTGACAACGTTGTCAGTCCGACGCCAGTGCGTAGTTATTTGACAGTCCTTTGCATACCCAATAACCTGTTCCGGTCGAATGTCTGTCGCTCGTGCTGCCATGCGCCTCGGGGATTCGCGAGTATCATGTCTATGGAGACGGAACCGCGATCCATATCTGCCCCGAGGGAAGGGGAAAAAGACAGATTGCAGCACGGGGATTGAGGGGAAGAACGCTTCATGCTTCATCAGTTCATCAGGCTGCGGGGGCTTCGTCCGATTGCCCCGCACGCCCTTGTTTTCGCTATCGTTCTCATCTTCATCGCTGGTGTGCCGATCAGCGCCGCTGGCTCACCGGGTAACCCACTAACCGTAGCGAAACGTATAGGACGCCCTTCGACACAAACAGTTTCTTCCGGTGAGTGGACGCAGGACGGACACGACGCCGCGCGGAGCGGCTACACGCTGGAGGAACCGTTCGATCCGTGGGCACTTGCCTGGACATGGAATGGGCCGGACGCGAACGGCGGTACGGGCAACCATTTCTACGATGCGCCGGCGGAGGCGCGCACGGTCACCGGCGGCCCCGGCATCTATGCCCCCGCAGGCATCAGGGGCATCTACGGACTAGCCAAGACGACCGGCCTCCCGCTCTGGAATGTGACGGCGACGAGCTTCAATGCCACGCCTGCCTATGATCCGGCTACGGGCACGGTCTTTGCCGGGGGCGCCGACGGCAACCTCTATAAGATCGATGCCGTTACCGGCATCGTCATCCGAACCTATACCGCTGGCAGCCCGATCAATAAATCCGTCCTACTGGTTGGCCCCGCCGCGTACATCGTGACGGACAACGGCCAGTTACACAAAGTGGATATCACGACGATGGCACCCGCCTGGGTGTATACGTCGGGCGCACCGGGCGCCACGCCGCCGTCGTATTCTTCCTCGCGCGATGTCATCGTCTTCGCGACCACGGATTTGTCCGTCCGCGCCATCAATACCGTCTCCGGGGCACCGCGATGGGCAGTGAAGCTATCCCCCAATCCCGCGCAGTTCCCATACACGTTCAATCGCGCCTGGCCCGTCATCGCCGAGCAGCACGGTATCGTCTTCCTGCGTATGCAGCTCGCCCATGGCTTCATGAGCGACTTCCCAGGCAACGCGGGGATCTATCCGACGACGAACGCCGCGACGCGCGCCTACCTGCAGAGTCACCCCGATCACCAGAACCTCTTCGCGCTAAGTCTGGACGACGGCGGCGCGAGATTCGTGCCCGCCGTCGGCTACGGCACTACCGAGGACTATATCAATGGCGCATCATATGGCGTCATGGGCTCGCAGCCGGTGGTGAAGGTCTGGCCGGACGGGTCCGAGGTCGTCTACATCCACTTCCGCAACGGTCAGAGCAATCCCCCAGACTACCGGTGGGACGGAAATATGGGCGAGATGGTGCTCGATGACACGACGGTTCCCGGCATGGTCGCCGGCGATCTCCGCTTCATACGCATGTCCCGCTATAACGGTTATGGCGGGGACGCGTACGTCTATCTCGCGGACGAGCAGGAGCCGCTCACCATCGCGGGGAGCACGATCTTCCAGGCTCACTGGGGTGCAAGCGAGAGTATCAGCATCACCGATCGGTCGCCTTCGCGCGGTCTGTCCTATGCAAGCCCGATTGAGACGACCAATCACCCGACCGTGATTCGGCAACAAGCGACATGCCCCGACAAGAACGCGACCACACACTGGACGACGTGTGGGCTGACGATGTACCAGGACGGACGATACTGGGGCGGGCCAGGGTTCTGGGAATACTGGAACGTCGTCGCCCCGCCCGGCTCGCCGAATCCGAACGCCTACAGTGCGGGCTTTCTCCCCCGCTATACATACGTCAGCGACGGCATGATCGTCGTCGAGGGGAACGGTGGGGAACTATTCGTGCTGCGACATAGCGCCACTGCACCGCCGCCGCCGCCCACGGTCTCGCTCATCGCGCCCGCCAATGGCGCGACCGTCGCGGGCAGGAGTGTCACCCTCTCCGCTACCGTAGCCAATCCCACCAACGTCCGCAGTCTCCAGTTTACCCTCGACGGGAACTCGCTCGCCGCCGCCCGTACGACTGCCCCGTGCGGCATCACCTGGGATAGTACGAAAGTGAGCGATGGGAATCACATTCTGGGCGCACAAGCGAAGGATGCCGGGGGCAATCTGCTCGCGGTCACCACACAGGCCATTACCGTCTCGAACACCGTCGTCGCGACAGCAGTGCCTCCTCCGATTCCCCGTCTCTCGCCGGGGAATCCATTGCCGGGGATTCCCAATCCGCTGCCAGCCCCGCGTTGAAGGAAGGCCGGAGCCTATCGCTCGATAGGCTCCGCTATCCTTTCTGGCACTGTGGTGTAGAGGGACGCGACGGTCATCGCGAGACCCTTCCCGAGTGACACCGTCGGCCGCCAGCGCAGTAGAAGCCGCGCCTTATCGCCCGTGAGATAGATCTTGAACACCTCACCACTCTTTTCCGGGCCGAAGAGCGGCGACTGGCAATAGCCGGTTATTTCCGCGAGGGCAGCGAAAATCTTGATGACCGATGTCCCGCACCCACTACCGAGATTGATGATCTCGCCGTCGCCGTGCCATAAAGCGGCGAGATTGGCCGCTGCAATGTCTCCGATGGCCACGAAGTCCCGCTCTTGCTCACCGCTGCCGTTGATTACGACGGGTTCGCCACGGAGCATTTTCCCCGCGAAGATCGCCACAACGCCCGCCTCACCGTGCGGGTCTTGCCGCGGGCCGTAGACGTTCGGATAGCGCAGGACGGTGTAATCGAGGTGATAAAGCCGCTCATAGAGCGCAAGGTAATGTTCAGGCGTGTGCTTGGAGATGCCATACGGGCAAAGCGGATCAATCGGATGACCTTCATCGCAAGGCAGGTAACGCGGCTCGCCATAGGCGGCGCCACCCGTGGAGATATAGATGACCTTGCGGACTCCGGCCTGGCGCGCGCATTCGAAGAGATTGAGCGAGCCGATCACGTTGATGCTCGCGTCGCGCAGCGGCTCATCCACCGAGACACGCACGCTCATCTGCGCGCCATGATGATTGACGACCTCCGGCCGCTCGGCGGCGAAAACATCCGCGAGTGCCGGGTCGCGGATGTCCATTTCGTAGAATCGCGCCTGCGGATGGAGGTTTTCGCGATGCCCGGTGGAAAGGTCATCGACGATTACCACCTCGTGACCGTCGGCGATATAGGCATCCACAACATGGCTGGCGATAAAGCCCGCGCCCCCCGTAACGAGAATCCTCACCGGTGTCTCCCTTTCTCAACAAGCCCCACGCCCGCGCACGACTGCGGGGAGTGTCTGCGCGAGCAAACGGATATCGTCCCAAATGCTGTAGTTGCGGATGTAGTCCATATCCAGCGTCACGCGCTCGGCATAGCTGAGGGTGCTCCGGCCCCGCACCTGCCACGGGCCCGTCATCCCCGGCTTGACGGTCAGCAAATTGTGCCGCCAACTGCCGAACTGTTCCAGTTCTTCAAGCGTGATCATCCGCGGGCCGACAAGACTCATCTCGCCCCGGAGCACATTGAAGAGCTGCGGCAGTTCGTCGACGCTTGTTCGCCGCAGGAGCGATCCGATCCGCGTGATACGCGGGTCGTGTACCAGTTTCCCGTCGCGCTGCCAGATCGCATACAGCGTCGGATCCTCCCGCAATACCCGGTCCGCATCGGCCACCATCGTTCGGAACTTGAATGCCCCGAAACACCGCCCGCCCTGCCCGACGATACGCCGTCGATAGATGATCGGCCCCCGTGAATCACAGCGGACCAGGAGCAGACACAGCAGCATCAGAGGCGACAAAATGAGTAACGCCGTAATGGCGACGACACAATCGAGCGCTCGCTTAAGAAAGGCATCGACACCGATAATGCGGAAACGGTTCATCGTCACAAGCGGCACACCATTGACATCCGCGACTCGCACGCCAGTCGTCAGCACTTCATACAGCCCCGGAGACAACCGGATAGTGACCGGATGGAGGGCGAGCGCGCGGACGATACTCAGGATATCCGTATGCGTCAACGCCGACGGCACGAGCACGACATCATCAATCCGATACGCGTCGATCAGATCGCTGAGCGCCTGGACATTACCAACAACCGCATCCGGCGAGACGTCTCCGGACGCCGCCGGGGTACTCACAAAGCCGACAATCTCCATCCCTGAACTGCGGCCGACGACCTGCTCCGCAAGCATCTGCGCTTCCGCTGTCGTGCCAACGATGAGCGTGCGGCGTTGCAACTGGCCCCGCGCGCGGAGGGCATAGACGACACGGCGCATGACGAACCGCTCGAGTCCAACATTGCCGATCACCATCAGCCAGGTGATAAGTAGCCAGCCACGGGAGATATTCAGGACGCTCGCATCCCAGAAGAAGCTGAAACCGATCACGGCGACGATGCCCATCGTGCAAGCGGAGATGATCTTGCCGTATTCCGTGGTGCCACTGAAGAGTAACTCCGTCTCATAGAGGCGATAGCACGCGAACAGCAGCACCCAAAGCGGCACGAGCCACACGGCAATCTCGACGTACTTACCTAACGATGGAGTCGGCGGTACGTAAAAGAGGCCGGGGTTTAGCGGAAAGCGGATCGCATAGGCGAGCAAGAGCCCCCCCGCAACGGCGAAGACATCTGCGGCAAGCAAGGATCCAACGAGCAGTCGCTGCTTCGTGCCAGAAGTTACCGATAGCGTTGTGCGCGGCGCGTCCTCGACAGCCGCGCGAATCTCAGGGTGTACCAGCGCTTCCGCCACGTTCGGACCTCAATCTGCGGCGAATGCCGCCGTCTGCATCTCCGTGGCCCACCCGCCGCGGGCCGCATGATAGACCGCTTCGAGTTGCCCGGCGGCGCGCGACCATGTGTGATGTGTTTCGACATAGCGCCGCCCCTCCTGCCCAAGACGCGCGCCATAGGCTGGGTTCTGTAGAACGTCGAGGATCGCGCCCGCCATCACGTCGCGCTCGACGGACAGGATTCCCTCCCCGACGCCGGCACAGATAGCGGTAACTGCTGGCGGCGTCGCAACGATGGGGAGGGCCATCGCCATTGCCTCCAGCACCTTGTTCGGGTTGCCGACCCCATAAACGAGCGGGGCGACCGCGACGGTAGCGCGGGCCAAATACGGACGCATGTCCGGCACGCGACCAGTGACCGCTATACCGGCTTTACCATCGAGATTGCGGATGTCACGCGGGGGGTTACTGCCGACGATCGTGAAGCGCGCATCCGGCAGCGTGGCGCGAACCGACGGCCAGACATGCGCCACGAAGGAACGCACCGCCGTGTGATTGGCGTGGTATGACATCTTGCCGGTAAAGATCACCTCATGCGGCACGCGCGACACGGGCTGCGGATGAAAATACGCGAGATCGACACCGTTGGGGATAATTGTAATCGTTGTGTCGGTCTCCGGTCGAAGGTCCCAGAGCGCCGCCGCGTCCCGCGCCGATGTCACGATGGTGTACGAGAAACGCTGGAGCAACTGCGTCTCGTACCGCCGGGTGCGCGAATAATCAATTGCGCGGATGGCCCGCACATGCGCCTTTTGGGGGGCATGTGCCATCTCTGCGAGCAAGAGCGAGATGCAGTCCACCGCATCCCAGACAATGGGGACGTCGCCCGTCTCAAGAGGAGTCGCCGCCCCGCGAAGGTGCTCAACATGGACGACATCGAAACGCCCGACGATGCGCTCGACCAGATGTTTCAGACCCGACGATGTCGCATAGGCGGCCTGGAATGGCCGACTTGTCGCGCCCGCAGCGATCGTCCGCATCATGGCACGCAGGGGTGGATGCGGAACCGGGTGTACCGCCGCACATACCGCCCCCAACGCCGACACATCGTCTGCCTCGTCGTCGTTCGAGACGAGGCAGACGACTTCGACATGATGATGTAAGGCTAGCGTACGGATAAACTCGAATGACCGGACACGGATGCGCGACGGCACGTACGGTACAACGAACAGTATTCGCACAGCATTGCTCCCACGGACACCTTTTCCTCTGCGATACCCAGCATACTTCGGCAACCTTACGCGAGGGATGGAAGCCATGTTTGGGGCACTGACAGCTTGTTCAGTCACCGAGTACGACATGCGACAAGGGTGCGCCAATGGTTCGGTTCGGCGTCAGCAAAGCGGGGTGATCCAACGCTTCATAGAGCGAGCAGAGCTCGGTTCCGGTCACACGCCAGTCATAGCGCGTCGCCGCAAGGGCGTACGCCTGGGCGCGGAGTTGTGCCCGCAATGCGGGGTCGGTGAGCAACCGAACAGCGGCATCCGCGAACGCAGGCGCATCATCCGCGATCAGCAGATGCGTCCCCGGGATAACGGCGATGCCCTCCGCGCCGACTGTTGTTGAAACGACCGGCAAACCCATCGCCATCGCCTCAAGGATCTTCACGCGCATACCGCTCCCGGCGCGCGTTGGCACGACCGTCGCCGCCGCCTCGGCGAGGAGGGGAGCAATATCCGGCACGTAGCCGCGCACCTCGATGCCGCTTGCCGGGTCGTGGAGCGCGGCGATGTCCGCCGGTGGGCGCGCGCCCACCACGACGAACCGCGCATCCGGCATCACCGCACGGATCCGGCTAAACACCTCCGCCACGAACCAGCGCACAGCGTCCGCGTTCGGCGGATAGAACATCGTGCCGATATGGAGCAACATCGGCGCCGTCCCGCGATTGGGCGGTTCGGCGGGCACTTCAACACCGATGGGGATGATCTCCCCGTGAAAGCGCCGCGCACCCGTGGCGCGCAGCGCCGCCTGGTCCTCCACCGTCGTTGTCAGCACGATATTCGCCCTCTCGCATATCTGCCGTTCGGCACGGCAGATACGGTGGGCCTCCAGACGGAGCGCGATGCGGCGCGGTGTGCTTCGTTCGTGTGCGGCCATCCGATCGGTGATGGTCCAGACCGCGTTATGGGCATCGAAGATGACCTGGGCGCCGACCCACTGTGGAACATACTGCGCCATGTTCAGTTGATCCACATGGATCACATCGAACGGCTGATTGTGGAGTAGACGATGGACCATCCGGTGCATCCCACGTCGTCGATCCCGCGCAAGGATGAAGGATTGGCCCGTTAGCAAAGCATACCCGGCGGCCAACAGATCACGCCGCCGCCCACGGCGCAAGGGCACGGTATGAACAGTACACCCGCACTGCGCCGCCAATTGGCGGGCATGTTCATCATCGGCCTCCGAGCGGCTGAATGCCAGGACGGTCACGTTATGTGCCGCCGCAAGCGCCCGCACCGAGCCGTAGGTCTTCACTTTCGGCCCACTGTCCGGCGGGTACGGCAGTACCTGTGCGAGCACGAGAATGCGCATCGTTTCTTAGTCCTCCGCGACGACTTCGGCAGGCCCCGTCGGGGAGCCCGGCGGCATGTGCTTCGATGATCCCATGGAAGCGAGAGAGCCAGGGGGATATGCGAGTCCCTTCATCGTTGGGCTATTCTTCGCCAGGCCAAATCCGAAGTAGGTGAGGATTCCCTTCATCCAATGCTGCGGGAGGCGGACGAGTTTACCCTTCGAAGGGCTGCTACTTCGCGCGGCTCCATGATGGTGATTGAAGACGACCCCCAGCACCTCGGTCCGGCTCGCCGTGAGCGTCTCGGTGATTGCACGGAGCGAGCGAGCGCGCGTCTGCCCAGTAACAACGAGGATCGTGTGCGACAAGTGGTGAGCCAGCAGACGCGACGTGCGTGTCGCATCGGCGAGCGCACCGCCATCGACGATGAGAACGTCCGCCCGTGCCTGCGCCAGAATCGCGTCCAGTGCTGCGGAAAGCCCCAGCCCACCCAGCGCGTCGTCCGTGCCGGATGTGTCCCCGGCGGGAACGACACGCAGGTTGGCTATGCCCCGTGGGGAAACAGTAATCGCACTCCCCGCACACATCGCATCGGCGACGATGTCCGCCAATCCGGGGCGCACCGGCACTCCAAAGGCGGCGTGCAGGGTGGGTGCAACGAAGTTGCCGTCCACGAGTACTACACGCCGCCCCGCCCGTGTGAATGCTTCAGCGAGACCGACCGCCGTGTACGTCACGCCGCTATAGCGGCGGGGCGCAGTGACGAATAATCGCAGCGGTGCTGCGGGCGTGGTGTCGAGCACAACGTTGCGCAAGGCGCTGAACGGACCGAGTTTCCACCCTCCGCGGCGCTGGAGCGGCACGGTCGTGAGCAACTCGAGACGCGTTTGCCGCTTGACATCCTGCGGCCTGCGCAATGTGTCATCGAGATACTCAATCAGCAGCACGCCGCCAAACGCGAGCCCGAGCCCGAGAATCCCGCCCATACCAATCGCGAGCGTGCGCGACGCGCCCACAGAGAC
This sequence comes from Thermomicrobiales bacterium, assembly GCA_038231255.1. Taxonomy (GTDB): domain Bacteria; phylum Chloroflexota; class Chloroflexia; order Thermomicrobiales; family JALYUS01; genus JALYUS01. The sequence goes on from JBBRLR010000069.1 coordinate 15,024, forward strand.
TGAAGGGATCGCGGCAGGTTCGACGATGGAGAGGAAGTTCGTTGAACTCGGCTGCGTCTGAATGAGGAGCGTCGAGTAGCTGGTGCGCCAGCCATCTACCCCCGCTTGGAGTTCCTTCGCCTTACCTCGTGCATCGGCGATCTCAGCGGCGCTCGATGATCGGGCAATGTCATTCTCCAGCGTCTTAATCTGCGTTTGCGCGTCGGTGATTTTCGTCTGGAGGTCGAACAGTTGATCTTGCGTGAACTTCGCCTGCTGGGCGGTCTGCAACGCGTCTGGGGTGGGGCTCTGCTTGATCAGTGCAGCCGAAACGGCGTTGGCGATTTCCGCCGCCCGCCGTGGGTCTGCATCCAGATAGGTGATCTCGATGAACTGCGTCCCTGTGATGGCGCGCGCCTGGACACGCGGCGCAATCGCGGCTGCAGTCGTCGGTGGCGAAACCGATTTCGCGGCCGCGTCGAGCACGGTCTGGCGCGTCGCGACGTTCGCGTAGAAGGCGGTCAGGCGGTCGAGTAGCGTGAAAACGTTCGCGTCCGGGTTGGCCTGCTCGGTGACACGTCCGATGAGGATCGTCGTTCCCGATCGGTAGAACCGTGGCGTGTGGACGGCGGAACGGACCGCCATCCCACCCGCGATCACGGTCGCCAAGATGAGCAGCCACCACCAACGGCGCACCGCCCGTAAGATATTCGATATCATCAACGACGCTTCCGTCGCGTCCTGTTCACTTCCTCGTAGGTCGGGCATTCGCGAGTCCCCTTATTTGTTCCATTCCTACATCCATGAAAAGCCCGCTCCGTGCCATTGCGCCCCATCTATGCGCTGTGTAACAGGAACAGTCTTAAGAGTGGCTGACACGCCAAAGGCGTGTCGCGACAACAATGCCGACGATGCTGGCAACGGCAAATACTTCTCCTCCATACGCAACGATACCCGGCGGATGGTCAATGCTGGCTCGCTCATCCGGCGCAATTGTCCCTGGCGGGAGCGTTGCGGATGGGGCAGCGAATTGCTGCGCGGCTGAGGTGGGGGCTGGTACTGCGGTAGGAACGACGGTCGGCACCGCTTGCTTCGCGATGGCGCTGGAATCCGCAGTCCCGTCTGCCCACCAGATACGGTAGTTGCCCACCTGATATAACGTATCGCGGACGAAGAATGAGACGACGATGTGATTTCCGCCATCGGTTGCGACACCCGGATATTCCGGATACCCGTCGCCACTGTAGAGGGTCTGCGGTGCCGACCAGGCCCCATCGCTCAACTCTAAATGGAACAGGCCAACGTGGTCGGGCGAACCCAACTGGCCAACAGCGAAGAGGTGGAATCGCCCGGCGCTATCGACCGTAAGGGCATAGCGATCGAATTGATGCTTCTCGGTGTAGGGGCGTGCAACGATATTCGGTACTGCAGCCGGGGCGCTCCACTGCACTCCCCCTGTATCGGAGGCGCTGAATCGTATGACATCCTTGGTCGTCTGGCGCCACACGAGCACGGCGCGATTCTCTTTACCGAATGCGAGCGTCACTTGTTCGATCGGGACACCGCCGTCCCTGATCGTCTGATTCGGCTGCCATGTCCGACCGCCATCGTCCGAGCGCCGCATACCGCCCTGCGTCGGATCGCCGATGGCATTGATATTGTCGTACCCCTCGTCCCAGACGACGAGGATTGTCGAACCGTTGATATGAATCTGCGGGCGGGTTGTTCCCCGTAGTGACGAGGAGGACGAGAGCCGGACGGGCACGGACCACGTCGCGCCATCGTCACTGGAACGGCGATAGAAGAGGCTCTGCCTGAGCGTCGGGGGGCTCCCTTTGGGAACATCGACGAGCGTATTCTCTGTGTACAGGACATGGAGATCGCCGGTCGCATCCTGCGCAATCGCGGCATAGTAGGCGGTATTCGTGCCGCTGATCCAGTGCGGATTGGACCAGGCGCCGGCCTTCGCCGCAGCGTTGATGGGCGCTTTCGTGAACCAGATATGCTCGCCCGAGCGATAGAGGACATCGAGTGTGCCGCCGCGATCGACCAGCAAGGCATTGCGGACGGCTTCGCCGCCGTGGGCCAGGCCAATATCCGTGGCGGGCGGATTATCCGACGCATCCGATGGATCGAAACGCTGATACATTAGAAAGTCGCGCAAGGTAGGCTGGTCAACGATATCCCCTTGCGTCGCCGTCGTCGGGGCCTGAACCTGCGACGAATTCCAGATGATGTGGGTGGTGCCTGCCTGGTCCAGTGCGATGTCCGGGAACCACGAGGAGAGTTCGCTCGCGATCTGCGCTGCCGGCTTCCATATCGTTGTGGCGAACGGCGCTTTCGGGTCTGCTGCCCCCGCTGCGGGAGCAAGCGCGAGTACGCCGAGCGCGCCGATACCGAGCCCGAACAGCAGGCCCTGATGCGCGATCGAACGCAGTAGTCGGCCCATCACGCTCCTCGCTCCGTGTCAGTCAGGTGCACCGCATAAATGGTCGTCCCCCCGCTCGTAAAGACCGGGGTGAAGCGCGCGGGGAGCTGGTGTGGGTCGAAGGCACCGAGCGCGCGCTCCTCGGGGCCGGCAAAGACGTAATGCACTTTCCATGTACGGAGAAGCGTCAGGCGCTCGTCCTCTGTCGTCGTCGCGCCATAAAAGCGCCGAACCGCCTCGTCTTTCTCGTAGTAGCGCAGCGTTTGCGCCCAGTGCGCGAGGACCGGGCGGGCATCGCTCATTCCCGGCACGTATTGCCCGGTGGTAAGCGAGGCGAGGACGATATCACCATCGCGCGCGTTTGCGTCCAGCCAGCGCAAAGCCTCGACATCATCGGTTGTGAGGCTGTACGGTGGGGCAGCCCGATGTAATTCGTCACCCCGCCATGTGACGAGATAGAGATTCGTCGGCAGCGCCAGCGCGACGAAGCTTATACCAGCGATCATCGCGAGCGGCCACCGACCATCCATCCGGGTGAATATCCCGCCCACGCGGGTCACCGATGGAAGGAAGACCCGGAGGAGGCCGCGCGCCGCGAGGATTGCCGCCGGAATTTGCCATCCATTGAGCATCTTGATCTGATAGGAAGTGGGCAAGTAGACGAGCACGAAGGAAGCGAGGAACCAGATCGCCACGAGCAAATCGCGCTCCGGGCCGCGCCAGAGTGCGCGCCGCCCAGCAGGAACGAGTACCGCGATCAGCGCGACGACGAAAACGGGGCCAAGCAGGATCAGGAGATGCGGGGGCGACGGCGTCCAGATCTCACCGTTGCCATACTGCGCGAGCACCCCACGCCACGTCGCGTCGTGCTGCGTCAGGTAGGTGAAGTAGAGTGCGGGCGGCGATGAGACCCCGCCGACGATCGCGACACCCGCGATCAGCCGCCACGGAATCGCCCGACGCTTCACGGTGACGGCGACGGCAAATCCGCACAGCACGGTGTAGACGATGAGGAGGTCATACGCATGGGTCACACCGAGCAGAAGGCCGAGGGCCGCCGCCCCGCCGTAAGCCGCCCAACTCCGATGCTCATAGCCACGCAACGCGAGGAGAAATATTCCGATGAGCAGCGTGGACGCGAAGAGCAGATGCGGGAAGCCGATCAGCGCGAACAGCGTGTTTGGCTCCGCAATATAAATGTCTAGTGGCGGGATCTGATGATGCAGCGTGTACTTGAGGATGACCCAGAGCCAGCCAAAACCCCCGCCTAGGGTTGCGAGCAGCCAGGCGAGCCGCCGCTCCCATCCGGGCGCGCAGAACTGCCCGCACATCACCCAGAGCGCAGCGAGGAATCCGCCGCCCGCCAGCCAGCGGAATCCCTGGTAGATCACGGTGGGCTCCGCATGCAGCAACTGGCCGAGATGACCAAGCGAGAACCAGAGCACGTTGAAGAAGACTGCGTGATTCGGTTCCGGCGTGAGCGGGTTAGCGATGAGCAGGCTATTGGAGTGGGCGAATGCGCGCATCCAGGCGAAATACTGGGCGGTATCCGGGACATCGTATGCGATTCCCATGAACTGCCGCCCGCCGCCCGTGAAACCGCTGCCCACCAGATAGGGAAGCGCGGTCACGGTGAGGACGGCGGCGCCGACCAGCGCCGGGAAGCGCCACGAGACCCCACTGGCCCGCCGGAGTGAACGAGCGGCCACGTCACGGACGGACATACTGCGCCTCAACCGTCGTTCCTTTCCTCTCTCGCCGCGTTTCCCCACGATACCGCGTCAGGCCCCAGGCCCCGAGCAACGCCAAACCGATCACGAGCGGCGTGAGGCTCCACAGACTGTGCAGGCCCACCGCCATCCCAAGATTGCGTGCGACATCTCCGGCGGCCAGATGCGGCCAGACGTACTCCGTCAATGGATGGCGGAGGGTATCGGGTGGATAATTCTGGCCGGCGAGCACCTGCGTCCACACCTGCACAAGAGAAAGTAGGGCGAGCGCGCCCGCTGCGACGGAGATCCGCCATCGCTGCACGAAGAGGGGAATGAGCGCACCGATCGGGTAGCAGCAGAACGGTAACATCGGCAAGAGATAGCGCGGACCGACGGCGAAGCCGCCCCACCACATCGACGACGCGGCATCGAACAGGAAGAACATCACCAGGGCGGAGAGCGCGATCCACCACGCCGCCCGATCGCGCCTCGCCCGCCACCAGATGACGAAACCGGGGATGGCGAGGAGCATCACAGGCGCGAGAAAGAAGAGGCCGCGGAAGTCTCCGAAGGTGATCCCCCACAATGCATCCGCCTTGGGATAGGTCAGGCTGAGGAAGCCCTCTCCGTGACGATCCTGCCAGAGCGTGGAATGCTCGTAACCCGTCGGCAGCAGCGTCCCGTACGCCCCATGATCGTAGAGGGCGAGCAGCGCGAGAAAGGGCGCGGCGCCGAGGGCGATCCAGGCAAGGCGCACCAGTTCCCGAGACCGCCAGAGCAGGGCAAGCGTCCAGCAGCCGAGCGCCGCAACGACCATCGCTGCCGGGTACTCCATCAGCAACGTCGCGCCGAACAGCGCGCCGAGCATCACGGACCGGGAACGGCGCAGCGTGCCGTCGGCGCTGAGCAAGAGCGCGAAAGCGGCGAAGAGCAGCGCGGCTGCGGGGACATGCCCGTAGAAGGCATTGCTGTAGGCTGCGAACGGCGTCGCCAGCATGAGCGCGACCGCCGCGAGCGCGTTCGCGCCCTCGTGCGGACTGAAACGGCGGAACAACCCGGCGAGCAGCACGCCCATCAGCGCGGCGGGCACGGCCACGCAGAGCAGCGTCACAAAGGCGAGCGCGAGCGCCACGTCCGCCTTGTCTCCAGTGAGCCCGGTGCCGTCTGGATTGAGCGTGCCGGCGAAGGCGCCACGGTGCGCGATACGGCCGGTCAGGGTGTGGATAGGGGGCAGGTGCGCGGCCAGCCGGTAGAGCGCGTAGGGCGGTACGGCGAGCAACGACAGCCCCGGCGCCTTGTCCGAAACGATGCGGCCACGGACCGTCGCGTAATCCCCCGTGTTCGCCGCGTACCGATCAATGACGACCGTATGATGCTCAACCAGTGCGCGGGTCAGGTCGTAGCGCGAGTTTTGGTTCCAGTCCGCCCAGCGCGGCAGGACATAGCTGTATGCGAGCATCAGCGCCAGGAAGACTACGCCGGCATAGCGGCCTGCGTTCAAATCGATTGGCGAACGGCGCGCCACGATACTGCCTCCTCTTGTCTATGCCACCCCGGAAATTGCGCGCGGATCACATGCAAACCCGCGACCACGCGCACGATCACGCGGAAGAGGCGCGCGGATTGTTCCCCGCGATGCAGGGAGAGATAGCGAATCTTGCTGCGGAAGAGCGCGGGGCGCATCCGATCGCTCGTGCGCCGCGTGCTCCCGCCGCCGTGGTGGTGCACCTGCGCGCCGACCAGCATCCCGACCTGCCACCCGGCAGCGCGAATCCTTGTGCACCAGTCGATCTCTTCGGAGTACATGAAGTATCCGGCGTCTAGCGGCCCGACCGTCTCATATACCGCGCGGCGCACCATCAGCGCGGCGCCCAGCACCCAGTCACGCGCAAGGTAACTCCCGGCGGGGGGAGCGGATCGTCGTCGCTCCAGCAGCGTGCGGAACGCGCGATCGAATCCGAGAATGCTACACGTCTCGGAGAGGAGTGAGGGTGCCAGGCCCGCGCACGGCTGCACAGAACCGTCCGGATTCCGCATATCGGCGCCAACCACGCCCGCGACTGCATGCTGCCGGAGGTATGCCAGCATCGCCGCCAGCGCGCCAGGCCGCACCTGGGTGTCGCTATTGAGAAGCAGAAGATGCGCTCCGCGCGCGACGGCAAGCCCGCAGTTCGTTCCCGCCGCAAAGCCGCTATTGATCGGGCGCTCGATGAGATGTACCCACGAATATCGCCCGCGGAGATCGGCGACGCTATCGTCCGTACTCGCGTTATCGACGACCACTACCTCAGCGCCGTCCGGCATTCCCCCCGGCGCGGCGAGCGCGTCGAGGCAGGCGACCAGCAGGTCGCGCGTGTTCCAACTGACGATAATAATGGAGAGCGGGCAGATTGTGGCGCTCACGCTGCCTCCGTCGTCGGCGCGCGACTGATCACATCGAGCGCCACGAGCATCCCGATCGCGAGCCACGTCTCAATGGTGTAATCGAACCCCGAGATTGTCTGGTTGTAGACGAACGGGATCACCCAATCACCTAATGCCATGGCGAGTATGATCCCCACCACTCCCCCGAGCCCGCCCACCGCGACTGCCCCGCCGAATGTATCGCCCGCGCGGCGGAGACGACGTTGCGCCCGATAGCCGACGCATACCGTGGCGCCGAGGAACCAGATAAAGAAAGCCGCACCGATCACGCCGGACTCGGCGATGACATCGACATAGTTGCTGTGTGCCGACAGAGCCTGATTGGGGTAGAACTGCACCTCGGCGAGGGCATAGCCGGCGGGACCGCTGCCGAGCCACGGGGAAGGAGCGATCGTCGCGAGTGTCCGCTGCCAGAGCGCCGTCCGCCGCGTATCGCCGCCGAGCGTCCCCTGTTGCACCTTATCGACGGTGAAGATCTGGTAAATCGCCCCCCAGAGCACGACCAGGAGAATAGCCGCCACGATGAGCGTCACGACAGCGACGCCCCGCCCCCGTAAGAGAAATACCACCAAAACCGAGAGTGCGGCGGGCAGCCACCCTGAAATCCAATCGTGTTGCATGAGCAGCCCGTAGAAGCAGAATACGCCGATCGTCAGCATACCCACCCGCGCCCACCCGGCGAGTTTCGTATTGATCACCGCTTGCCCGGCCGCGAGGCAGATGCACCACATCGGGATGAGTCCGCGCCCCATGACGAGACGGTCCGGTCCATGCACGACAAGGAGCGCCTCATGCACCACGCCGATCGTGAAGAGGATACCGAGATACCACTTGAGCCAGTAATGCCGCCGAACGGCGCCGCCGACAATCAGGACGGTAGTTGCTGAGAGCACGACCACCATGAGCGATGCAACCTGCACCCGAATGAAGGTAGGCGGCACGAAGATGCGCGGATCCAGCGTCGCGCGACTCCAGATCAGAGAGAGCACATTCAAGGTCACAAAGGCGACCAGCGGAAAGGCTACTGGGCTCTGCACGATATGGAAATTGCGCCCGAAAATCATTCGAAGGATCCATGCGGCGGTGATGGCAAAGGCGACCAGCAGACTCGCAACGAGCGGGCTTCCCGTTCCGGTGCCCAATTGCACCCGCGCGAAGCCGGCGGCGAGGATGAGGCAGGCCATACCAGCCGGCGGGGAGAGTAGTGCGATGGCAAACACCGCCATCCCACCGACACCGATGACCACAAGAGTGAGGCTATGTGTGGCGCTCTTGCCGGCCAATGCGGCGAGCGGCAAGCAGAGGAGCCCCATGAGCGGCCAGATAAGGGGAGGCACTGAGAGGTCGGCGCGCGCGATTGCGGGGCGCAGCGGAAGGGCCATGAAAACTCCTATACCGGCGAAAGAATCCGTGCTGATTGGCTCACTCGCAGTGTACCGTCGGGCAGTGACAGCCCAAGTGACATCGCGGAAAAAGGGACTGACAACGTTGTCAGTCCCTGCGGCGCCAATACCGTATCTGTACAGAATCGCTTCCCCGCCCGGAGCCCATCGCCCGCTGCAACGTGTATGGAATGCACCAATTGCATAACGGCGAGGACATGAACCACCGCCTAATCGGCGACGGACTGCATCATCGCGGCACTGAAGGTCAGGGCGGCGGGAGGCGACGGCACGCCGACACCGCAGTAGGTGAAGCCGAGCGCCGCAATCTCGTGCGGATCGTAGAGGTTGCGTCCATCGAGCAGCACTGGTCGACGCATGGCATCTCGTACCCGCTCGAGATCCACTCCCTTGAACTCATTCCAGTCGGTAATCAGCGCCACGGCATCCGCACCCATCGCCGCCTCGTACGGATCAGTGCAGTACGTGATGGACGGGAAGAGGTGCTGCGTCGCCGCCATCGCCACGGGATCGTAGGCACGCACGACAGCGCCGCGTGCCAGCAAGTCGCGGATCACCTCCAGCGATGGCGCCTCGCGGAGATCATCCGTTTCCGGCTTGAATGCCAGCCCCCAGAGCGCAATCGTGGCTCCCTCCAATGTGCCGAGCAGTCTGTTCAGTTTGCGGATAAAACTGCGGCGGCTATCACGGTTGATTTCTAGCACCGCATGCAACAGTTGCGGGTGGCAGTCCGCTTCCTCGGCCATGAACTCGAGGGCCATGACATCTTTGGGGAAACAGGAGCCACCGAAACCGATCCCGGCATTGAGGAAGTAAGGGCCGATGCGCTTGTCCAGGCCCATTCCCTCCGCCACCTGCCGGACGTCGGCGCCAAGCCCTTCACAGATATGGGCGACTTCGTTGATGAACGAGATACGGGCGGCGAGAAAGGCATTGGAGGCGTATTTAATCATTTCTGCCGTACGCCGGTCGGTAATGAGGAGCGGTGCAGCAAATGACTTATACAGTTCCGCCACCGCCTCCGCAGCCAAACGATCGGCCGCGCCGAGCACGATCCGGTCAGGATGGAGCATATCGTGAACGGCTGACCCCTCGCGCAGGAATTCCGGATTCGAGACGACCGCGAAACGCGCGGTATTGGCGGCCTCCTCAAAGAGCAGCGCATGGATCATATCGCCGCTGCCGATCGGCATCGTACTCTTGTTGACGACGATAGTCAGGCGCCCGGGCATGAGCGCACGACCAATACCACGCGTCGCCTGCCGGACGTAGCGCATATCCGCGCCGCCGTTCGGCCCCATCGGCGTATTGACACAGATGAAGACGAAATCTGCATCGGGCACCGCCGCCGCGTAGTCCGTGGTGAACTGCAATCGTTTCGCGTTCACGTTCCGTTCCAGCAACTCGCCAAGCCCCGGCTCGAAGACGGGACAGAGCCCGCCTTGCATCTGCGCCACCTTCGCGCTGTCAATATCAACGCCCACAACCTGATTGCCCAGATTCGCGAACAGCACCGCTGTGCTCAACCCGACATACCCGCACCCGATCACGCCAATCTTCGCCACGTAGTTGCCTCCCCGTATCGAGCGCGTGCGGCATTCTCGCCTGCTGTCTGCTACAGCTCGATTGTCGATGATCGGATAAGAGATTGGCAGCGTTTTTCGCGCCCTGAACCTGACAACTTCGACTGGCACGCACGGGTGCATCGACATGCGCAGCATCGCCGACATTCCGCAACTACGTCGAGCGGCGATGACGAACGCGAATGCAAAAGGACGCCAGTCAGCGAAGAATCGAGTGATAGTGGACTGAGTGCCGAGGCACGATGCGAAGTGGGCGACGACTGATCGGACGCTGGCAGTGACAGTTGCCCTCATCACTTGGCCCGTTGTGGCAGCTACGCGCTAGTTTGGATAACGTAGGCCCGGCACGAAATAGGTCGCTGGTCCCGGCGACTCATAGGGTGTCGTTAATTTGTTCGCGCCGGGAGCGTTCGGCCCTCGGACGAACTCCGGATATCAGTTTGGCGGGGTTGCTCCCCCCGCGGCCTGGCAGGTGAGGCGATAAAGTCCTCCCTGATAGACATGCTGCTGGATCGCACATGGTCCGTCGAACCCCCCGTAGTGATCGGTGCAGAAGTCCGTTGGGGCAAAACCGCCGATATACCCGGCGACATGTCCTGCGGAGTAGATGTCTACATCCGGATGCGACAGCCCGACTTTTGCGGCGTCATATTGGCAGCCCGGATCGCCGGGGCACGTTCCGACCGTGCCGAGTAGGTCGCAGGTATAGTGTACGGTGAAATCGGTGAGGGTCGCTTGATACGCCGCGACGTTGTGGATGTCGAACCCGGGCCGGGCAGTCACGATCGGGAAGCCTTTGATGCGTGGGTCGGTAGCGAGAATCGGATTGTAGATGAAGAAGTTAACCTGGATTATTCATAACCGGGAGTTGTGAAGAAGAAGCCTCATTCGGTATGGTCGAGTTGCTGAAACACCGATCAACCGAGGAGGCTTCTTCATGACTGATTCTGCCATACCGACGTTCCACTTTGAAACCCTCGCCC
>JBBRLR010000070.1:0-25303 GCA_038231255.1 Thermomicrobiales bacterium
GGGTAGCGGTTTATATCATTGACCCACGACGGCGCGATGACCACGATGTATATAGCAAAATAAAAAACAAATTTCGCTTTCCCCTCCCATTCTTGGTGCTCTCCGCGCCTTCATGGTTCGAGGTCATGAAATCTTCAGGAAACTTTCAGGAAACGCTCAGACAGGATTCAGCGAGGGACGTGATACTGTGCGCAGACGAGATCGGGGACGGTTGGCGGTGACGGTCGAACGGATAAACAGGAAGCCGCACCCACCTGCCACACACCCGGAGCCAACAACTGCTCCCGATCCGTCTTTTTTCATGCCCGCAATCCGGCGATACACCGTACGAGGAGTGTAACGTGGCGACGCGACAAGTCTCCGGTCGCGTTGCGGTTGCCATCCTGATCGTGATGGCAGTGGGGAGCGTCGGATTCGGCGTCAACGCAGTCGTTCATCGTACCGACCAACCTACCCCGACGGCAATCTCGCAAATCCCGGCGACGATTACAACGGCTGCACTCGTGACGCCGACTGTCCTCGCCCTGACGATTGCGAGCGGCGCGACGCCAATCCCCGCAGCCTCACCAGGCAATGCCGCTAATGTCGCAACCGCTTCTGTTATGCCCGCGACCGTGATGTCACTGGCATTCGACCCGGAGCGGCTCTACGCGGCGGTCAGCCCGGCGGTCGTCACGATCAGCAACCGGCAGAAAATCAACCCGAACGCCACCACAGCACGCGAGGCGAATGCGGGGAGCGGCATCGTCTACGACCTGCGCGGCGACATTATCACGAACCGGCATGTGATAGATGGCGCGGAAACGATCGAAGTGACCCTGCCCGGCGGCAAAATCGTTGCCGGCACGCTTGTCGGGCAGGACCCGGTGGCGGATATCGCCGTGGTGCGGATTGATCCGACGGATGTTTCGGCGGTCGCGACGTTCGGCGATTCATCGCGCGTCCGCTCTGGGGAGCGGGTCGTTGTGATCGGCAGCCCGCTGCAATTCGAGACGAGCATCACGCGCGGCATCATCTCCGGCACCGATCGCTCGATCGGCGGCATGGATGGTATGGTGCAGACGGATGCCGCGATCAGCCCCGGCAACAGCGGCGGGCCGCTCGTCAACGCGCGCGGCGAGGTGATCGGCATCGCGACGAGCACGATCCGCACGAATCAGGCGGAGCGCATCGGCTTCGCCATCCCGAGCAATTATGCGAAGCGGTTGGCGGACATCCTCGTCGCCGACGGTAAGGTGACCCGCCCCTACATCGGTGTGACGACCGAACTGCTGACACTCGCGCGCGGCGAGGAACTGAATGTGAAGGCCGGACGGGGTGCGTACATCAGCGACATCAGCCCGGATACCCCCGCCGCGAAGGCGGGCCTGCGGAAGGGCGATGTGATCGTCGCGATCAACGGCGCGACGATTGACGCCGCGCATCCGCTCGGGTTCGCCCTGCTCGACTTCAAGCCGGGCGACACCGTCTCCGTCACAATCAACCGCGATGGCGCGGAACAGAATAGTCCCGTCTCACTGACAGAACGCCCCGCCAGCCTCGATCCTTGATTTGTTGTATCTGGGAGATAATCTCATCTGCGGTGATGGATTCGCGCGATAGCGTGAATTTCTCGACAAGTGCGAGTTTATCGGGTGCCACGGGGACGAACGCGAGCGTATGAGCGCCATCCGTGAATTCGATCTCATAGAGTTCTTCATCGCCCCAAATGGCGACGATTGCGCTGACCGCGCCAGCGGATAGCCCTTCTTCGGGCAGGGGTGTGATTAATCGCACGGTATCCAGCTCATTAAACATCCCGATACCTTACTATGGGGAATACGCGGAAGAGAACTGCGGAATCGTATCGCCGTCCTTAATTTTCGTGCGTAGTGCGTGGGAGAAAAGTGGCGAGGGTGCATCGGAGTCGAACCGACCTGCGTTGCCTCTCAGCACCGCACAACGGGGTTGAAGCCCGCGGGACGCACCGGCGCCCACCCACCCCCAGAGGGGAGTAAACAGCAAACAGTAGCGCCCAACTACTCGCGCGCCACTGGTGAACGGTATTGTGCGAGAGCGATACCGCGCCGTCAAGCAGGCTACGGGCCGACGGTGACGCCGCGCCAGAAGGCAATGTACCCCGTGATGTTCTTCGCGGCATCCTTGGGCGTGGGGTAGTACCATGCCGCGTCCGTGTTCGTCTCGCCGTCCGCTTCAATCGTGTAGTAGCTCGCGACGCCCTTCCACGGGCAGGTGGTGTGCGTGCCGCTTTCCCGGAAATAGCCGTCGTTGATCGCGTCCGGCGGAAAATACTGGTTCCCTTCGACGACGATACAGTGATCGCTTTCCGCCAATGTCGCGCCGTTCCATGTTGCCTTCATGTCGGTCCTTTTCCTTTGTGTTCGTCCCACGGCGCCTGCCGTCTGCTCCGGTATACACAACAAGTGGCGTATGGGTTCATTCCTCCAGGGTCGAAAAGAGATTGTTGAGCGATTCGGCGAGCGTCGGGTGGGCGAGGATGGCGTCTTTCAGGACGGGGTAGGCGAGTTTGCCCATCATCGCCATCTGGATGACCGCCATCACCTCGCCGCCCTCGAGGCCGAGGATCGCGCAGCCGAGAATCTGGCCGCTTTCCGCGTCCACGACCGCCTTCATGAAGCCGCGCGTCTCATCTACCTCGATGGCGCGGGCGACGCTCGTCATCGGTAGTTTGGCGACGCGAATCTTTTTGCCTTGTTCGTGCGCCTCGCGCTCGCTCAGACCGACGCGGCCAAGTTGCGGATCAATGAAGACGGTATTCGGGACGAGGCGGCCGGTGGTCGTCTGGCTGCCGCCGTGCAGCAGGTTCGCGCGGAGGATGATGAAGTCGTTGTACGAAATGTGCGTGAAGGCCGGGCCGCCGTGGACATCACCAAGCGCGTAGATACCGGGAACATTCGTTTCCAGTCGCTCATTGACCGGGATGTAGCCACGCTTGTCCGTCGTGATCCCGGCGGCGGCAGGATCGAGGGCGTCGGTGTTCGGCGTGCGACCCGCCGCCACAAGGAGATGTGAGCCGATCAGCACCCGCTCACCGCTCGCACTCTTCACGGCCAGCGCGATACCGCCGTCATCACTCCGCGCCACATTCACGGTTTCGGTCTCTAACAAGACGGTAATGCCATCCTCCCGAAAGATCTTCGCGATCTCCTCAGCGACATCGGCGTCCTCCTTTGGGGCGAGTTGCTTGCCGCGCTGGATGATCGTGACATCGCTGCCATAACGGCGGAACATCTGCGCAAATTCCAACCCGATAAAGCCGCCGCCGAGGACAAGCAGGTGCGCGGGCAGCGTGTCCAATTCCATGATCGTCGTCGAGGTGAGTACGGGGATGGTGTCCAGTCCGTCAATCTTCGGCAGAGTGGGGCGTTGGCCGCTGTTAATGAAGATTTTTTCCGCCGTGATCGCGCGCTCCCCGCCATCGTTCAGTTTCACGGCAAGGGTGTGCGGGCCAGTAAAACGCGCCTCGCCCATCAGCAGGTCGAGGTTCGGCGTCTCCTTCGCGCCCTTCTCGCTGCCGGAGCGGAAGTCGTTGACAATCGCGCGCTTCCGTTCTCGCACAACAGACATATCCACTGAAACGGGGCCGGTGCGGACGCCGTAATCGGCGGCGCGGCGGGCAAGATGCGCGACGCGGGCGCTCGCGACCATCGTCTTGGTCGGTGTACATCCTTCGTTGACGCAGGTGCCGCCGATATGCTCGCGTTCGATCAGCGCCATCTTCCACCCGGCACGGGCGAGCGTCGTTGCCAGCGGCCCGCCTGCCTGCCCCGAGCCGATCACGATGCCGTCATACTGGGTCGCGTCCGCCATCCGATTCCACTCCTTCACGGGCAGGCTCGACCTCCCCATGCGCCGCTATTTCACCGTCGTTGCGCAAATCTATCAACACTTGTGCCGTACATATCGTAGCAAGAAAGCCCATGATAAGCACGGGCGAAAGATGCCCGCTCGCGAAAGCAAAGATGAGAATGAGGACGCTGGCGACGATCCGTAGCCGGGTACGGGCGCGATCGAGGGCGCGTTGGGCGGGGGCGGCACTCGTCCAATGGATCGCGCCGATGGTCGCGAGGCAGAGAGCGAGCGCGCCGCAGAGCAGCCACCGGGCGCTGTCGGGCAGTGCGGCGCCCGGTCGGTTCATGACGACGTACTGGACACCGGAGGCCATAGCCGTCAGCGCCACAACGAGCGGGAAATGCACGTACAGCCAGACCTGATAGGTGACGATATGCCCCTCGGCCCGCGCCGCCTGGATCGCGGAGCCGTCGAGGTTCTCGAAGTAGAGCCACGCGAGGCAGAAGGCGATGATCAGCGCGCAGATCACGCTAATTGCGGGAGCGAGCGTGAGCGTCTGCTGGCCGATGCCGAGCACGACGGCCGCTACCCCTTCACCAAGCACGATCAGCGTGAACTGCCCGAAGCGTTCCGGTAAATGGGAATCGTCCGGCGAGATGTTCGTTTGGAGGCGACCGGCGAAGAGCGGCGTGCCGATGTCCACCGCGAGGCCGATCCCGCAGAGGATGATGTGTGCGAGACCCGGCACGAAGACAGAAACACCCCAGATCGCGGCGGCCAATCCGAAGCCGCGCGCAAAATGATTCGTGAGCGGGCGCGCCTCCGGGATCGCCCAGCCGGCGCGGAGATACTGGATCACGAGGACGACACGGACGACCGCATAGGAAAGGGCGAAGCCGGTCGCGGTCGCGCCGAAACCGTCGCGCACATTGATCGCGAGCGCGGCAGCCCCGCACATCTCGATCACCGCCAGCAGGCGGTAGATCAGGTCGTCGGCGGCGACGAAACGGGTTGCATAAAAGGTCGTGCCGATCCAAGACCACCAGATGGGCAGGAAGAGTGCAACAAAGGAGACTAACCCGGTGAACCGGATGCCGTGCGCCAATCTGCTCGACAACTGCGCGACCGCGACGACGAAGATCAGGTCGAAGAAGAGTTCCAGCCAGGTGGCGTGGCGCGTTTCCTCACCCCGGACCTGACTGCGGAGGCGTGGCACGCGGAGGATGCGTTTCGCCATCATCCCGCCGGATGCCGTCGCAGGAGGTCGCGGAGCGCGCCGCGCTTCTGCGCGACGCCCGGCACCTCGAAGAGATCGAGGCCACCGTGCAGGGCGTGCGCGGCGCGTCCGGTGAAGTGCGGCGCGTCCGGCCCGCCGCCGACTTGCGCGATAGCGTTCCCGTCACCGAGTTTGATAATCTGACCACGCGGCGCGTACCGGAAGGCCGGGAGCGGCGCACTGGCGAGATCGGCAACGAGGGCGCGGGCGAGAAAGCGCCCGTGCTGCTGCGCGAGGCTCGCCGTCGCGGCAAGCCGTTTGCCCGCCCCGTCGTCCATCCAAACGCAGTCGCCCGCGACATAAACGGCGGGAAAGTCCGGCAATTGCAGGCTTTCGGTAACGCGCAACGCGCCATCGGTGAGCGGCAGGCCGAGGGCGCGGACGAGCGGATGCGCGGCGATCCCCGCTGTCCAGATTAACGTGCGCGCGGCGATGGTCCGTCCATCATCGAGGCGAACATGCTGATCGTCCGCGCCGATGACAAACCGCTGCTGAATCAGCCGGATACCGCGCGCTCGCATCGCATCGCGGGCGGCGCGGTCGAAGTGCGGCGGCAGATCGGCCATCAGCCGCTCCTCGCCATTGACGAGGACGAGGCGGACGCGTTCTCGTGGGACGCCGTACTTCGGTGCGAGGTAGCGCTCGGCGAAATCGGCGAGATCAAAGATCAACTCGACCCCCTTCGCGCCACCGCCCGCGACGACAATCGTGACGCCCTCGGCCGTTTGCGCCGCCGCACGAAACCGGTCGGTCAGCCGCGCGCGGATCGCCTCGGCGTCCGGCAGGTTCATGAAGGGGAGCGCGTGCGCCATCAGGCCGCTGCCGTTGCTGCCGCGCGGCAAGGTGGACGCCGCCCCGACGGCGAGGATGAGCCGGTCGTAGGGCATTTCGCCCTGCTCCGTGATAACAGCGCCCCGTTCCAGATCGAACCCGGTGATCGTCGTTTGCCGCACCGCGACGCTGGAGTCCCACAGGAGATCGCGATATGGCGTCGTCGCGTGCTCCGGCGTGACCTTACCCGCCGCGACCTCGTACAAGAGCGGCGTGTACGTGAACATCCGCTGTCGGTCAATCAGCGCGATCCGTACCGGTCGCCCCGCCGCGTCCGTTCGTGGCCCATTCCGCGCCAGTAGCCTCGCCAGTCGCAACCCGGCGAACCCACCTCCGGCGATAACGATCTGTCGTGCTGAGTGTTTGATTACCACGCACAATCCTGCTCGAAACGCGAGAGGGACGGTCTTCGTAACCGCCCCCCCGTCCAACCGATAGGTAAATTGTACCACAGATCGGCGGCATTCCCGCCGATCTGTGCTCAGGTCTCGTCTTCCTGCGGCATGGCGGCTTTACGCCTCTGCTCGCTAAGATACTCTCCGCGCGCCCGGATAGCGACGAAGAGCCCGCCGATGACGAAGATCGCGATGGCAGCGAAGATTGCCAGCACGAAACCCCATCGTGCGCTGCCGCCCGTACCCGCTTCGACCGACGCCGAGGCGCCGGTTGTGATTGGGATTAGCGTCGCGATGGTCGTTCCATTCGCAGCCACTGGGAAGCGATACGCAGTGTGCGCGTCCACAATACCGCCAAAGGCGAGCGAGAGGATGATCACAGGGAGCGATAGCATCTCCGTGATACCGTGTCGTGTCCATGTTCCGTGCATCTCAGGCCTTTCGCTTCGATCCCGCACGATGCACGGCGCAGTTGAGGCGTTCGATTCGCAGTAAAATATGCGCGATGTGCTCTTTGTCACGCTCCGGGCGCTTCGGCCTCATAGAGGAATCGCGTCCTTCTCAACGCTCCGGGCGAATCCCGTTCGATCCGTAACAACTTGAACGGGTACATGCAGAAGTTCTTCGAGGTCCCGATGAAGCCCGATCAAGAATATCAATGTCGCTTACGGCGGTTGCCTCGTCCCGCGCAACCGAACCGAAGAGGCGTGGATCTTCCGCGCCATGCCGCGCCGCAATCTCTCGGATTTGTTGCCGCTTTGCGAGCACATCGGCGCATCGGATTGGCATCGCTGTCCTTCCCTCGATCCTCATACTCTATCAGACAGCAAACGGCGGAGAGGAAACTGCCGCCTTTCTACGGGCGGCGGTTTCCACATGATTGATTAGATAACGTCCTGTCTCAGTCTCCCGCCGCGTCCGCCAGCATGAATTCGACCTTGTAGTCCGGGGTCATGCGGAAGTGGCCCATGGTCAGGCAGTCGGTAGGGCACCAGATGACGCAGTTGCCGCAACGGATGCAGCGCTCCTCGTCCATCATCATCACGGCGGCGGCGGGACTCATCTGCCGCTTGGCGAACTCGACGATCTCGCTGTCGCCGTCAATCGCGTTGATGCGGTCGAGCGAGACCATCTCGATCACTTCCTCGGGGCAGACATCCACACAGCCGTTGCAGAGGACGCACTTCGAGCCGTCAATGAAGATGTTCAGTTGGCATTGCAAGCAGCGCTTCGCCTCCTCGAACCCTTCATCGTCCGTCAGGCCGAGTTCGACTTCCGCCACCTGGTCGTAGCGAAGGTCCATCGGCAGCGTCGGCATCTCCTGCCGCGCTGTGTCAATGTAGTCGTCACCCCAGACGAGGCGGCGGCTCATCGCCTCCTCGGTCCACTTCGCGACGCCTGTCTGCGAAAGAAGGCCGCGCCGCGCCCGGACCTGGTCAATGTCCAGTTCGACGATCTCCATCTGCTGCTCGATGGCCGTCTCGCCGGTCAGGAACGCGTGGACAGCATCTACAGCGGCGTGCCCCTCGCCAATGGCGGTGATAAACGTCTTCGGGTTCATGACGTAGTCGCCGCAGGCAAACAGGCCGGGGATCTCAGTCATGTACTTGTCGTCGAGGATCGGCACCCCGCGCCGGTCAAGTTTCGTCATCTCCAGCCCCATGAGGAAGCCGGATTCGGGCTTCTGACCATATGCCGCGCAGATCATGTCGCACGGGATGATCTCTTCAGAACCCTTGATCGGGATGGCGCGCGGGCGACCCGAATCGTCCAACGGGCCGAGTTCGCTGTGCGTCACTTCGAGGCCGATCACCTTGCCGTTTTCGTCGCCGACGACGCGCTTCGCGGTGACGAGCCACTGGAACTCGATCCCCTCGTACTCCGCCTCGTGCAGTTCGAGTTCTTCCACCGTGGATTCGGCGGCGGTGCGGCGGTAGAGCACCTGCACGGTTTCCGCGCCGAGGCGGACGGCGGAGCGGCAGCAGTCCATCGCCGTGAATCCGAGACCGAGGACGATGACGTGCTTGCCGATGCGCGGCGTCTTCTGCCAGTCCGCGATATGCAGGTCTTCGAGCCACGTCAGACCGTACTCGACGCCGTCCAGTTCCTCGCCGGGGATACCGAGGCCGACTGACACCTGGCAGCCCGCCGCAATCAGCACCGCGTCGTTGTTCGCCATCAGGTCGGCGATCATTACATCCTTGCCGACAGCGGTGTCGAGGCGGATGTCCACGCCCAGATCGGCGACGAGGTTCACTTCGTCCTGGATGATGTGGCGCGGCAGACGCCATTCCGGCACGCCGCCCCAATACATGCCGCCGGGGACAGGCAGGGCGTCATAGACGGTGACCTTGTGCCCCTTGCGGGCGAGGCCGCGCGCGGCGGTGATGCCCGCTGCCCCCGCGCCGATGATGGCGACGGACTTGCCGGACGACGGCACGGGCCGCTCTCGGCGCGTCGAATCCCGGTTGTCGGAGGCGACGCGCTTCAGCCAGCAGATGGCAATCGGCTCGTCAATCACGCCGCGGCGGCAGGCCGATTCGCACGGCCGGGCGCAGACACGGCCCAAACAGCCGGGGAAGACATTGGACTCGCGGTTCAGTTCAAATGAGTTCGCGTACTCTTCGTCGGCGATAAAGGCGATGTAGCGCGAGATGTCCGTGTGCGCCGGGCAGGCCGCCGCGCAGGGGATATTGTCCGCGAACCACTGGCCGTCGCCCGTGACGAGGTTGTATTTCTTGCCGGAGCGCATCACGTAGGAGGCTTCCATCTTCGTGTCCACGAGCGCGAGGAGCCGCAACCGTCGCCCGACCTCGACCTCATTCTCGACCTGCGCCACCGCCTGGAGCGCCGCAACGGTGCTGTGCGTCTGGTTCGACGTGAAGGCGGGCATGACGCCGAGCGTGAAGTCCTGCGCGCCCGTCTTTGGCGTGGGGGAGAGCGGGACAAGGCCCTCCGGTGCGACATAGCCCCGTTCGCGCGTCCGGGTGTCGGTGACGCCAACCGTCGCCCAGTTCGGCTGCTCGACGTACGACGGGCGCACTTCCTGCTGCTCGCGCGGCACGCCGACGCTCGCGTAGCGGGTATCCGTGTGCCGCTGCGTGCGCGGGTCGGCGGCGCTTGGCGGGGTGAACGCCTCGAAAGAATCTTCGGAGCCGCAGACCGCGCAGATCGTTGGCCGTTGCGCATCCTGAGTCGTGTGACTACAAACCTTACATCGCCACATGAGCGTGTGACCCTCCTCGTTCAGAAGCAATGAGCGATGAGCGGGCGCCCTTTCGGGTAGTAGCAGGGCAGTCGCAATGAGTATTGCCCGTCATCTGTTGACATTGTATGCCCCGTCACGGAGAGCGTCAACGAAAGTGAGAGGAGCGAGTAACGAGAAGGGACAAACTCCTTGTTACTCGCTCCTCCGAAAGAAGTGGCCCTTGCGGGGAAGCGCAAGGGCCGGGACTTGGGGAAGGGGCCGAACCGCGAGGTCCGGCCCCTTCGTTGCTCATCGCTGGTTAGGCGAACTTGTTCAGGTACGTGTTCAGGCGATCCATCGGGTCGGTCTGCTTGACATCAATGTAGGGGTCGTTGATGTAGTCGCCCGGCGGCTCCAGCGGCTCGCCTTCGTAGAAGACGCCGAGGGAGAGTTTTTCCTCGGTCATCGCCAGATGCATTGCGCCCTCGCGGTCGGAGGTGTCATGGCCTTCCGGCAGCGGCTGGGTGATGTCCTTGTAGGTCTTGTAGGTGTCGTGGAAGGTGACGCAGGGCGACATCACCTGGATGAATGAGAAGCCCTTGTGCGCGATGGCGCGCGCCATCATCTTGTTCATCACCTGCCGCTGCGCCGAGAAGGCGCGGCCGACAAAGGACGCGCCGTACATCAGCGCATAACCAATTGGGTTGATCGGCATGTCATGCGAGCCGTACGGGGTGGACTTCGTGCGCATCGTCTGCGGCGAGGTCGGCGAGATTTGCCCCTTGGTCAGGCCGTAGATCTGGTTATCCATCACGATCGCCGTGATGTCGAGGTTGCGGCGCGCGGTATGCGGCAAATGGCCCGCGCCGATGGAGAAGTAGTCGCCGTCACCGCCGAAAGCGACGACTGTCTGGTCCGGGCGGGCCATCTTGACGCCCGTCGCGACGGGGAGCGAGCGGCCATGCACGCCGTGGAAGCCATAGGCATCCACGAAGCCGGGGAAGCGGCTGGAGCAGCCGATGCCCGAAACGACGCAGAGATTGTCCTTGTCAATGTCGAGGGCGACGAGCGCCTCGTAGAATGCGGCGAGGACGCCGAAGTCCCCGCAACCCGCGCACCAGATCGGCCGCAGGCTGGAACGGTAGTGGGCGACCGTTTTCGGTTCTTGCTCCTGGGTGGATACTGCTGTCGTGACCATTATGCCACTGCCTCCTTGATGACATTCTCGATTTCGGCCGCCGTGAAGGGAAGGCCCGTGTACTTGTGCACCTCGATCATCCGGTCGCGGTCGCCGCCGAACTCGGAGCGCAGGAGGCGCGCGAACTGACCGGCGTAGTTCACTTCCGGGACGATAATCTTCTTCGCCTTCGCCATTGCCACGCCGATGCTTGGCATCAGTGGCCAGAGCAGGATCGGTACGATCATCCCGACCGAGTGCCCCTGCTCGACGGCCCACGCGACCGCCTCGCGCGCCGGCCCCGCCGTGCTGCCCCAGGCAAGGACGAGCACATCCGGGTCCTCCGCGCCGTAGCGGTGGATCACCGAGTCGCCGAGGTCTCGCTTCGCGGTATCCAGCTTGCGGAACCGCTTGTTCATCATCACCGTGTGGTATTCCGGCGTGTAGTTCGGATCGGCCAACTGGTCGTGCTCGATGCCGGTGGAGACGTAGCGCGTGTCGCCCTTCATGCCGGGGATGGACATCGGCGAGATGCCACTTTCGGTGATCGCGTAGCGGAGATAATGGCCTTCCGGCGGCACGCGGTCCACGCCGACATGCGTCAGGTCAACGCCGTAGGACATGAGCGCAGTCTCGTGGCGGATGTACACGGGATCGCCGCTCGGATCGTCCGCGATCTCGTTGCGGTTCCCTTCGCTTTCTTCCGTCGCGCCGTCTCCGCCGACGGTGCGATGCCCGTTGCGACCAACGATGTGCGCGTACTTTTCCGCGTTCTCGGGGGTGATGCGATCCCAGACTTCGACATTTTCGAGGTCGGGGCGCACGATGCTTTCGGTACGGCTGGAAAGCGACTGGTCGGACAGCAGAAGCACCGGCATCTGGTACCGCTCAGAAAGATTGAATGCCAGGACCGTCGTCGGGAAGCAGTCGCTGACTTCGGTCGGGGCGACGACCATGCGCGGCGTGTCGCCGTGCGCGCCGTAGACGGCGAGGTTGAGGTCGCTCTGCTCGGTCTTCGTCGGCAGGCCGGTGCTCGGGCCGCCGCGTTGCGCGTCCACGACGACGACGGGAATCTCCGCCATCGAGGCGAGGCCGAGCGCCTCGGTCATCAGCGACAGGCCGGGGCCGGCCGTCGCCGTCATGGACTTGACACCCGCCCACGACGCGCCGAGGCAGGCATTGATCGAGGCGATTTCGTCCTCGCCCTGGAGGAGCGCGCCGCCGATTATGGGCAGTTCGATTGCCAGCTTCTCCATGATGTCGGAGGCTGGTGTGATCGGGTAGCCACCGTAGAAGCGGCAGCCCGCGCGGATCGCGCCCGCGACGATCGCGTCGTTGCCGTTCATAATCAGGCGGTCGCCGTTGCCGCGCGTTTCGGGGAAGGTGAAGCCGAAGCGATCCCCCTTCATCAGCGATCCGGCATAGTCGTAGCCCGCCTCGAAGGAGTCAATGTTACCTTGCAGCAGTTCGGCGCGCTTGCCGAGCTTCTTGCGGATCGTCTCCTCCGCGACTTCCTTGTCGAGGCCGAAGAGTTTGGCGATGGCGCCGATGATGACGATGTTCTTGCCGCGCTTCGCCCCGGCCTTGTTCGCCAGTTCGACGGCGGGTACTTCGTACTTCGAACCCATGAACCACGAGGGCGGCTGGTACTCGGACGGGTCGAAGATTAACGCGCCATCGGGCCGGAGGTCGTTGTGGTTGAGCGTCCACGCTTCCTTATTCAGCGTGACAAGCACGTCCACCTGATCGCCGACCGACAGGACGGGCCGCATATCTGCGTGGAGTTGGAAAAGCACCGGGCCGCCCCGGATCTCCGCCGGGAAGGTGCGGAAGGTGTGCACCCACGCGCCGTGGTCCGCCGCGACCGCCGTGATGATGTCGCCGATAGTCACCATGCCATCGCCGGACTCGCCGCCGATCCTGAGGACAAAATCCGTAGCCGTCGTCGTACTCATGCCGCTCCTTGCCTCCTCGTCGTGCCATCGAACCGCCGCACGCCTTTGAACGTTTGCACCTTCCGTACCCGCGCAACAAAAAGGCGGGCGAAATCCTCGCCCGCGCCGCGCGCCACCATCCGAAAATGCACTTGCTGCTGCTGCTCGGGTCGCATCACTGCTCAACCCTCATACCGTCGAAACCTGAGTGTTTCCTACTCCCCTCATCCTACCATTCGCCGTGCATCTGCACAACGCCATCTGAGGACTTGCCTACCGATTTACACCATGTTGATAGCGTGAGCCTATGACGTACGGCGAGGTTTGGCTATGAGCGCTTAGCCAACCTACCCCGACCCGCGTTGGGGTGAGGAAGAAACATGGCATGCTATAGTGGCGCACGGCAATTGTTCGCGGTATCGGGAGTGGTGCGTGGGGCAACTGCCGCAGATTTACTTGAATATCCTCATCCCGGTCTTCGCGCTGGTCGCTATCGGCTACGTGGTCGGGCCACGGCTGGGATTGGACGCGCGCACGCTGTCGCGCGTCGCTTATTTCGTGCTCGTCCCGTCGTTCACCTTCAGCGTGCTGACGACCTCGCGGATTGACGCCGCAACTGCCGGACGCATCGTCTTGTATATCAGCGTTGTCGAGGTTGCCTGCGCGGTGGCAGCGATCATTGTCGCGCGGCTGTTCAAACGCTCGCCGGAGATGACGGGCGCGTACGTCCTGATCGCCGTTTTCCCAAATGTCGGCAACTTCGGTTTGCCGATCGTCCAGTTCGCCTTCGGGCCGGATGCGCTTGTCGCGGCGACGATCTACTTCATCGCGATGTCCACGATCTCCTTCATCATCGGCGTTGCCGCCGCGAACTGGCATCGCGGCAGCAATCTCCGCGCCCTGCTCGCCGTGGCGAAGACGCCTGCCGTGATCGCTGTCGTACCCGCGCTGCTCTTCAATGTGTTCGCCGTTTCTCCGCCGCTCGTCATCGCACGACCAGCAAGTCTGCTCGCCGGGGCGATGGTGCCGGTCATGTTGATCGCCCTCGGCGTGCAGTTGGCGGGCGCGGGCATCCCCCGGCTGGACGGCGATATGCTCGGTGCAAGCCTCGTTCGGCTGCTCGCCGGCCCCGCACTCGCCGCACTGATCGTCGTTCCGTTCCACCTGACGAACCTCGCGCGGGACGCGGGCGTTCTCCAGTCCGCGATGCCTGCCGCCGTGCTCGCCTCGATTATCGCCTTCGAGCACGATCTCCTGCCCACCTTCGTCACGGCGACCGTGCTTTTCTCTACGCTGATCAGCATCGTCACGCTCGCGGTGATCATCGCGATCCTCTAAACATTGCGGTATCGCTGCTGCGCCGCTACGATAGACCGGAGTACTGAGTACCAAGTACTGAGTACTGGAAGGAAGATGCAACATCCGGTGTCGAGCCTGATAGGGGACTATGGAAACTCAGTACCCAGTACTCAGTACTCTGAATTTTGTTACGCGGCTACCACGTTTCTGGGCGGTCGTGCGGCGGCGATGGCCGGTGCTGCTGGGTTTACCGCTCCTGGCGCTCGTGTTGGCGGGCTACAATTACGTACATACCGCGAAGTCGTACATCGCCGTCGGCGAGACGACGGTGACGAGCATCGCGCCACTGCCACCGACGCCGCAGGGGTACGACAATTACTACCGTGATTTGGCGAGCGAGGCGGCGACGGACGACCTCGTGCGCGTCATTCCGGGCAGTAGATTTGCCGGGAATGTGGCGAAACGGCTCCAGGAGAAGGGACTGAATTACTCCACTGAAACGGTGCAAAAGTCCCTCACCGCGTCGCGCGTTTTTCGCGCGCTGACCGTCAATGCGACAACCGGCGACCCGGACCGCTCCGTGGCGATCGAGCAGGCCGCGTTGGAGGAACTGGCGACGAACACCCCGAGTTACTTCCCGAACCGCCCGGTGGAGTCCACGATCATTAACCTCCCGACGACCGCGACCGCCAAGTCGCTCAAATCAGGCGTGGTCGCGGTCGGCACGCTGATCGCGGGCGTGCTGCTTGCGGCGGTGATCGCGTTGCTCGTGGACCTCTTCGACACCCGGCTCCACGACCGCCGCGAGATCGAGGATCAGCTCGGCTTGCCCGTCGTTGGCGCGATCCCGCGTCGCGGGCGGGCGGAGCGGGTGGCCTGATGCGCCCCGAAGTTTATCTGCGGGTGCTGCGGCGCGGCTGGTGGGTGATCGCCCTCGCCGCGCTGATTGCCGGTGTTATCGGCTACGCGTCGCAGGTCGGCAAGCCGAAGACGTACGAGGCGAGTACCCGCCTCGCCGTCACCTCGCTGCCGATTGACTACTTCTCCGACCAACTGACGGCGAACTGGACGCAGGCGCTCGAACCCTATGTCCACAACCCGAACATCGTACAGTCCGCCCTTGACAAGGGCTACCTGCAGCCGGGCGATGCCGCGTTCGCCTACAACGCCGTCACCCGGAGCAACCGCGACAATCGCACCGTGACGATTGCCCTGACAGACCAGGATCCGGCGCGTGCGGCGCGGGTCGTCGGGGCGCTGGCGCATATCGTCGTGGACAAGAACAAGGACGACATCGCCGCGTCGGACGCGGAGGACAAGCGCCTGAGCCAGTCCGCCCAGCAGAACGCCGTACGGACGCCGCGTTTGGTGGTGACGAGCCTCGACTGCGCCGCGCCGTCGGGCGGGCTATTCAGTCCGGCGGTCCTGCCGAACTGCCCGTCGCCACCTGCGACACCGAACGGCCCGCGCACGAAACTGACGGCGTTGGCGGGCCTTGTTCTCGGCGCTGTGCTCGGATTAATCGTCGTGATGGGCGCGGCGGCCCTGGACGACTCGCTCAAGGGGCAGGACGATGTGCAACATTACTTGCATGTGCCCGTCATCGCCACGATCCCCCGCCGCCGCGCGAACCGATGACGGAAACGGGGAGAAAACAAGTGAACCGCAAAGGCGCAAAGGACGCAAAGAGGGGAAAAGATTGAACGCAGAGCACATAGAGCGCGCAGAGAAGAAAAAATATAGGCCCCTCTGAGTGCTCTGCGCCCTCTGCGTTAAATCTCTCTTGGCGTTCTTCGCGGTTCGATTCGGTTAGGGGGAGAGTGTGATGGGTGAGGTAATCGAGGCGAAGGCGGGGCAGGGGGGGACGCTCCGGGAGCGGCTCGTGATGCTTGGGGAGCCGGACGGGAGCGCCGCTGAGGCGTACCGTACGCTACGGACGAACCTACGCTTCGACCCGCGCACCGGGGATCGAGCAGGCGGGCGCGTTTATCTGCTCGCCGATTCCGGCGGTGTCAGCGACCATGCGGCGGTCGTCGCGAACCTCGGTGTCGCGTGCGCGCTCGCCGGGGAACGGGTGATCGTCGCGGATGCCGATCTGCGCGGCACGCCGAACGCCGGGCATCGCGCTGCGAGCCTGAGCGCGTTGTTCGGGCAGGGCGGCGCGACGGAGGGCATCGCGACCGCGATCCTCGGCCCGGACGAGGAGGATCGCACAATTGTCCTGCCAGTGGTCGAGACCGGGATAGCAAACCTCCTGCTGCTGCCTGCGGGCGCGCGCGGCGCGAATCCAGGGGATTTGCTCAGTGCGCAGGGCTTCGGCGTGCTGCTTGCCGCCCTGCGCGCGCAGGCGGATGTCGTCCTGCTCGACGCGCCACCCGTCGCGGATGTCGCGGACAGCCGGGCCATCGCCGCCCGCGTGGACGGTGTCCTGCTGCTCGTCGCGCAGGGGCGGACACGCCGCCCACAGGCGCAGCGCGCCCTCGCCGCCCTCGCGCAAGTCGGCGCGAATGTGCTCGGTGTTGTGCTGACCGAGACATAAACGTGAGAGGTAAAACATGCACCGGGGCGGGCGCGGTATCGTGTACCCCGTCCGTTTTTCATTGCGGCAACAGGGCCGTCGCGCGTTGAGACAAGCGACGTGCGACATAGTATGGCACATTGCTGTGCAAATCATTGACAACTGATGTGCAAAGGAGTATACCTGTGTCAGCAGTCCCAGGTTGGTCCCCTCCTTCCTCCTTCCCCAATCGTTCATTCTGGGACTGCTCCCCCAGCATCCCGTCGCTCGTGGCGGGCGCTGATATGAGTGGGGCGGTCATCCCGAGACCATTCACACTGCGGAACATCCCGGCCAGCATGCCACGACACCCGTACTACCCCTTTCTTCGGCCCCAATGGTCGTCCGTGTTGCCCGTGCCGTATCCGGTCGGGCCTTTTAGCGTGTATAACGGAATAGACGACAGTAGTCGGTAGCTAGTCGTGAGAATAGAACCCGATCGCTGACTACCGACTACGGTCAGCTCGTAGCGGAAAGGAGCAAGCGCCGATGATACTGGTGACGGGCGGGACGGGGTATGTGGGGTCGCGGCTCGTGGAAAAGATGGTGGAGCAGGGCCGGGAGGTGCGCCTGCTCGTGCGGGATGTCGCGGCGGCGCGGAAACGGTACCCGATCGGTGTGGCATTCGCGCAAGGGGATGTGACCGAACCGGCGACGCTGTCGGCGGCGTTAGCGGGCGTGGAAACGGTAATCCACCTCGTCGCGATCATCCGCGAGCGTGGCGATGTTACGTTCGAGAAGGTCAACTACGAGGGGACGATGCACATTGTGGAGGCGGAGAAGGAGGCGGGCGTGCGCCGTCACCTTCAGATGAGCGCCCTCGGCGCGCTTGCTAACCCAGACTTCCCATACCACGACACGAAATATCGCGCCGAGCAATACGTCAAGGCGAGCAGCCTCGACTGGACGATCTTCCGCCCCTCTATCATCTTCGGTCCCGGCGACCAGTTCTTCTCGACGCTTGCGGGCCTGGCGAAACTGCCCGCGCCCTTCGTGCTGCCGGACGGTGGGGTGGCGAAGTTCCAGCCTGTCTGGCTCGGCGATGTCGCGGACTCCTTCATTAAAGCGCTCGACGATCCGACGACGATCGGCAAGACCTACGAACTTGGTGGGCCGGAGATCATGTCGTACAAGGAGATGGTTGCCGTGCTGATGGATGTCACCGGCAAACACCGTCCGATGCTCGCGCTCCCGGCCACGCTCCTCAAACCGGCGGCGTTCGTCTTCGACAAGCTGCTGCCGAAGCCCCCGGTAACGCCCGAACAACTGAAGATGCTCCAACTCGACAACAGTAGCAAAGACTCCGCCACCGCGACGCTGATCGGCCACCCGCCGAAATCCCTCCGCGAAGGCCTCGCCTACCTCAATCGGTAAGACGAAACCGGGGCGGAGCACAGAGCGCGCAGAGCGCGCAGAGGACGCGGAGAGGGAAAGATTGGAATCAAAGACGGAGTGGCACGGTCGGCATCTTCGTTATTCCCCTCTGCGTCCTCTGCGCGCTCTACGCTCCTCCCCGGTTTCGTCTATTACTTGCGCCGGAAGCGGCTATCGCGGATGGCGCAGCGGGCGGCGGCGGCACCGGGGATGCCATTGACGCCCGCGCCGGGGAAGGTGGAGGCGCTGCCGAGATAGAGGCCACGAATCGGCGTGCGGTACGGCGAGAGCGAGGGGATCGGGCGGAAGATCAGTTGATCGAGCGCGCTGCTGCCGCCGCCGACATCGCCGCCGACAAGTCCCTGATTTCGTGCGGTGAAGTCGGGCGGGGCGATCACATGCCGCGCGAGGATGCGGTCGCGGAAGCCGGGCGCGAAGCGCTCCACCTGCGCCTCGATCCGCTCCGCGAACCGTTCCGTCTCCTCACTCCAATTGATGCGGTGCGGGACATGCGTGTACGCCCACGCCGTCTGTTTGCCCGCCGGGGCGCGGGTCGGGTCGGCGAGCGATTGCTGGCCGAAAAGCAGGAAGGGCCGCTCCGGCAGGAATCCCGCGCGCTGCTGCATCAGCCCGGTGGTCAGTTCGCTCGTTGAGCCGCCGACGTGAACGGTGCCCGCTGACCGCACCACGGTCGCTGTCCACGGCACGGGGCCGTCGAGCGCCCAGTCCAGTTTGAATGTCGGCGGGCCGTACCGATAGCGGGCGAGGCGGGCAACGTACGCCGTTGGCAATGCATCGCCCACGAGCCGGATCAGGCCGTGCGGCGTCAGGTCGCCGACGACGATGGGCGCGCGGATCGTTTCGCCCGCGTCGGTGACGATGCCCGCGACGCGCCCATGCTCGACGAGGATGCGCGTAACCGCCGTATCCGTCCGGGTTTCCCCGCCGAGGTGCGCAAGGTAGCCGGTGAGGGCGGCGGTGAGGCTGCCCGCGCCGCCCGCCGGGCTAGGCCAGCCGACGAGATGACCGAGCACGAGCAAATAAAAGGCGGCAATCGCGCTGCCCGCCTCCCACGGCGGCACATCGGCGTGCATTGCCGCGCCGTATAGCCAGGCGGGGCCGGCATCGCCCCTGAAACGTTCCGCGCCGAGCGCTTCGGCGGAGAGTAGTAGCAGGCGAGCGAACTCCAACGACCCCTCGATGCGCAACCCGGCGAGCAGCCGCACGCTGCCCACAAGCGGCGGGAAACCGCTCAGGAGCGTGTGCTGCACTGCCGCCCCATGCTTCACGTAGGGTGCGATGAAGGCGCGCCACGCCTGACCGTCGCCGGGCGTCAGGCGGTCGAGCGTGTCCACCGTCCGGTTGAGGTTGCGGTAAAGGGCGGCGGCGCGACCATCCGGGAAGGGGTGCGCCATCGCGACGGGCGGCTCGACCCAGCGCAGGCCGTAGCGCGCGAGCGGCATCCGTGCGAAAACCGGCGACGCGACGCCCGACGGGTAAACCGACGAAAAGGTATCGTGCCGGAAGCCGGGGAGGGTCAGTTCCTCCGTCATCACCGCGCCGCCAAGGCGTGGGGCCGCTTCGAGGACGAGGACGGCGCGCCCGCGCTCCGCGAGGGTGATCGCCGCGCTCAACCCATTCGGGCCGCTGCCGATGACGATTGCGTCATAGCGCGTCATGCGTCCTCATCATCTAATCGGTTTCCGCAGGATCGGGGCGGAGCGGGCCGCGCGGCGCGTTCGGGGCAGGTGGATGCGCGGCGGGATCGTTCGGCAGGCCCGTCCCCGCGACGACGACCTCGGTCAAGGCGGAGGGGTGATCGTCCGGCGTCTTCGGTGGGAAGAGTTCGTCTATTACGACGCGCATGACGGCGGCGAGCGGAACGGCCATCAGCACGCCGATGATCCCCGCCACCTTCTCGCCCGCGAGGACGACGAAGATCGTCACGACCGGATCGAGGTGGACGACGCGGCCGATGACCTGTGGGATGATGATTTGGTCCTCGATCTCGCGGAGGACGAAATACGCGATGATGACGCCGATCATCGTGCCGACACCCTGCGTCGAGAGCGCGACGAGGCTGGCGAGCGTCCCCGCGATGATCGGGCCAACGAACGGGATGATCTCCAGAATGCCTGTCCCAATCGCGATCGGCAGGGCATAGGGCACCTTGAAGATGCGCAGGGCGATGTATGACGCGACCGACATGATGAGGATCAGATACAACTGGCCGCGCATGTAGCGGCCGAGCACGATGTGGATCCGCCCGGCCATCCGGCGCGCCTGGGCGACGCGATCGTCCGGGACGAAGCGGTACAGATACTCCACCGATCGCCGCCCATTGAGGAGCAGGTAGAACGTTGCGAAGAACCAGATGACGATCTTCAGGAGGAGATTGAAGGTCGTCTGCGCCACTTCGCGGACCTGTCCCGGCTGCGTAGCGCGATCAATCTCCAGTTGGAGGCGGCGCGCGACGATGGCGCGTTTCTCGATGTAGAGTGGGTCATCGTATGGCACGATGTCCACGCCCGCGCGCCGCAGCAAATCCACGACCTGGGCATTCTTCGACGCACGATCGAGTACCGAATCGGTGACACTGACGCCGGACTTGAAGAGGCCGTTCTTTCCCGTCGTTTGTTGCGTCAATTCTGGCTCGACGAGCGCGACGATCAACGTCAGCGTGCCGATGAAGAGCAGGTAGAAGAGGGCGATCACCGCGACACGCGGCAGGCGGGACATTCGCTGCGCCCGGTCGGCAAGCGGGCTGAGTATATAGGCGGTCGCCATGGCGAGAATGAAGGGGGCGAGGATGTCGCGCGTGAGGAGCAGGACGACGATCACGGCCCCGATCATCACGACATACTTCGCCCAGCGATTCATGCGTTCCTCTCCCGATGCGACGGCGCCCCAATGCGCGTATCGTAGCAGACGGTGGTTCGATTCTCCGATGGTCTCCCGTTACCGCTACCGCGCCAGTTCCGCCTCTGCCGCGATGTAGCCGAAGGCGAAACGAGACATGCCGGGTGGGGTGGTGTCGTGGATGTGGTGGAAGAGCGCGTCCGCCTCGGCCTGCCGACCATTATATCGGTACCAGTTGCCGACGCCATATCCCACTGTCGCATCCATGAGCGCCTGGTTGTTGCCCATCCCTTTGTCCTTGTCGTTGGCATCGGGCGCGAGGGTTTGTTCGGGGGTCAGTACGCCCGTATAAAGGAGGGTGAGGCGGTAGTAAGGCCGGTTCTCGATGACGGGCAGATCGGGCGTGATCGGCGCGAGGACGCTGGCCGCTTCTTCGGTGGCGCCGAGGCGGCGGAGCGTCATGTAGCGCCAGTGGGTGACGGCGACGAGTGTTTCGGCGGTCGGTGCGAAGGCTGCGCACTCCTGATAGGCGGCGCGTGCCTGATCGAAGGTGTGGCGCAGGTAGTTGGCGAGGCCGAGGTGATACCAAATCGAGAATTGGAGCGTGTAGGTGTATGGCGTGCCGGGCGGCGACCCGACGGGCAATTCCGGCTCCGGCGCGCGGCCCGCGACGAGCCGTGCCGCCTCAGTGAGGTCGGCAATCGCTTCATTGAAGCGGCGTAGGCTGATTAGCCGGTGCCCGCGATGGCGATACAGCCGTGCGTCGTCGGGATGCCGAGCGATGCCCTTGGTGTAGATGGCAATCGCGTCCCGGAACCGGCCGCTGTACGCCGTGCGCTGCCCGAGCAGCATTAGCGCGTCCAAATCGTCCGGCGCGGCCTCATACGCCGCTCGCGCTTCGACCAGTTGCGCCTCCAACCGCTCCCGCGCCTCATCCGGGAATGTCGGTCGGTACACCGGTTCACCCAGTAGCGACGTTGCTTCGATAATGCCATCGTCTTGTATTGCCATATGCATACTCCTGTGCGCTATGAGCGAGTATTAGAACACGGATAAATCCATTTGTCCGGGAATCCCCTGCGCCGCCAGCATTCGCTGGTATAGCTCTATGCGGCATCATACCGCTCTGACGAAGTAATCGCGTGGTTGCGCGTCGTGCCGCGTGCGTGGTACAGTGTTCGTCGCGTCCGCAACGGGCGGCAAGTGCGTGAATGCATAAAAAGAGCGAGGCAAAGGCGATGCATCCATTAGTACAAAGCGTTGGGGATCAGTTTCTCCGCACCGATATTCCCGTCTTCCGCACGGGCGATACTGTGCGCGCGAGCGTCAAGGTCGTCGAGGGGACGCGCGAGCGCATCCAAATCTTCGAGGGTGTTGTGCTTAGTCGCCGGGGTGGAGGCATCAACGAGACGTACACGATCCGCCGCATCGGCGCGAATAGCATCGGCGTCGAGCGGACATTCCTGCTCCACTCGCCGCGCGTGGACAAGCTCGAAGTCGTCCGTCGGGCGAATGTGCGCCGCCAGCAGTTGTATTACCTGCGCAACCTGACGGGCAAGAAAGCCCGCCTCAAGGAGCGCCGCGAGCGGCATCCTGTCGGCAAACGCGCCGCGGCCCAAACAGCGAGCACTGGCGCGGACTGAGGCTGCCCTAACCCTCAGCCCCTTCCCCACCGGGGAAGGGGAGCAGAATCGGAATCCATTAAGACCGGCTCATGTTCTTTGGGCCGGTTTTTTGTTGCGACATATTCCCATTCTTGCGGAGATGTGCTACTATCCGAAGTGTACGTACATGAGCGACACGATGTGACGATGAGGGAGGGGACGATGCCACGCGGCGCGACACGGGTACTCCCCACACTGGACGAGGAACTGCGTCTGACGCAGGACGGTCACGGCCCGGTTGCGGGTGTGGACGAGGTCGGGCGGGGGGCATGGGCGGGGCCGCTCGTCGCGGCGGCGGTCGTGCTGCCGCCCGTCTTTTCGCCGCCGCTCGCCGACGAATTGCTGCTGCGCCTCGCGAATGTGCGCGACTCGAAGACCTGCACGCCCGCTGAACGCGCGACACTCGCCGCGACGATTCGCGCGGTGGCGAGCGGTATTGGCGTCGGCATCGTCGCGCCGGACGAACTCGACCGCTACGGCCTGACGGTCGGAAACCGCCTCGCGATGCACCGCGCGGTGGAGGCGCTGCCGTGGATGCCCGGCTATCTGCTGCTCGATTGGGTGAAGCTGCCGGAGTTGCGCATCCCCCAGCGGGCCTTCGCGCGCGGCGACGCGACGAGCCTTTCGATTGCGGCGGCGAGTATTGTCGCGAAGGTGGAGCGGGACGCGATGATGATGGCGTTGGATGCGATCCACCCCGGCTATGATTTCGCCCGTCACAAGGGATACGGCACGTCGGTACACCGGGCCGCGCTCCGTCTGCATGGGCCGTCGCCCGTCCATCGCTACCGCTTCGCGCCCGTCCACGCCGCCGCCGTTGCCGCCCGCACCTACCCATTGGAGTCCGCCGAACTCGTCGTCGAGCCGTCAATCGGCATCACCGGCATCGCGGCGCGGTGACAAAGCCAGCCGCGCGCAACGCGGCGGTCGGGGCGAGTGGCGAACGGATCGCCGCTCTCCTGCTCGAACAGGCCGGTGCCCGAATCATCGCGCGGAACTGGCATTGTCGCGGCGGCGAACTCGATCTCGTCGCGCTCGATGGCGACACACTGATTTGTGTCGAGGTCCGCGTCCGCACCGGGATGGTGCACGGCTCGGCGGCGGAATCGGTTGTCGGCGTGAAGACGAAGCGCGTCCTCCACGCCGTTGCCGCCTTCATCGGCACGCACCCGGAGCACGCGGATCGTCTTGTCCGCATTGATGTTATTGCGATCACGCTCGACCGTGCCGGACGCGTCGTCGAAACGCTCCATATGCGCGATGCACTTTGGGAGGCATAAGTTCGGTAGCGTAGGTTTCAGCCTGCGCCCCCGTACTTTTTACTGCCCTGGGACGCAGGCTGAAACCTACGCTAACAATAGGGAGAACAATCACGATGATCGGTCGCCGCATCGCCGTGCTCGGCATGACGGCGTCGGGCAAATCCACGCTCGCGAGGCAGCTCGCGCGGCTGCTCGGCGTCCCGCATATTGAACTCGATGGTATTGTTCATGGCCCAAACTGGGTAGATTTGCCCGATGAGGAATTCCACGCGCGCACGGCGGAAGCGTTGAGCGGCGACGGCTGGGTCGTGGACGGCAACTATTCCGCCGTGCGCGACCTGACAATCGGGCACGCGGAGACCGTTGTCTGGCTCGATTATCCGCTCATCATCCCGCTCTGGCGCGTCGTTCCGCGCACGCTGCGGCGGATCGTCCGGCAGGAAGAACTCTGGAATGGCAACCGGGAGACGTGGCGCGGCGCATTCTTCGGTCGTGATTCCCTCGTCCTCTGGATACTGAAGATGCACCGCGTGCGACAGCGCGAGTTCGCCGCCCTGTTCGGCGCATCGGAGCACGCGCACCGCACCCTCGTCCGCCTCCGTTCCCCGCGTGCGACGGATCGCTGGCTCGCGCGGGTTGTGCAGGGGACGCCTCATGTGGTGGAGCAGGCCGCAGCTCGCCATTCATAGTGAGGAACGTCGCGTTATTTCGTGAAGACCGGTTCCGCTAACCGCTCCAGGAGTATGGCGGAGGAGTTTTCGATGTCGGCGTGCAGGGAGTTGCCGTGTGCGTCCATCGTGACGATGGCCGGGAAGTCGTGGACGCGCAGGTGCCACATCGCTTCCGGGATGCCGAACTCCAGCAGGTTCACATCGAGTACCTCGTCAATGCAGCGCGCATAGTATTGCGCCGCGCCGCCGATAGCATTCAGGTAGACCGCGCCATACTCCTGCAACGCGGCAAGCGTCTTCGGCCCCATACCGCCCTTGCCGATCACCGCGCGCACGCCGTACCGCTTAATGATCTCGCCCTGATACGGCTCCTCGCGGATGCTCGTCGTCGGTCCCGCCGCCGTGATTTTGTAAGCGCCATTTTTCATCACCACTGGCCCGCAGTGGTAGAGGACGGAGCCGTGCAGGTCCGCCGGTGGCTCGTGCTTCATCAGGTAGGCATGCACCGCGTCGCGCCCCGTGTACATCTCGCCCGAGATCACGACGACATCGCCCACCTTCAGATCGCGCACCTGCTCCTCGGTGACTGGCGCGCGGAGTACCTTCTCCTTGCCCGTCAGGGAGAAGCCGCTGGACGGGTTCGGGGTTCGGGGTTCGGGGTTCAAAGAAATGGGTTCGTCATTCACCGAACCTCGAACTTCAAGCCCCGGACCGTCCTTGTAGAGCCAGCGTGTGATACCGCCCGATTCCGCATCGAGCACGACGCCGAGGCGGCGAAAGGCCCAGCAACTGTAGGCGACGGAGACGAAGAAACTGGCGGGCAGCCTGTTGAGTACGCCGACTTTGCAGCCAATCAGCGTCACGCCGCCGCCGAAGCCCATCGTGCCGATGCCGAGGGTGTTGGACATCTGCATGATGTACTCTTCGAGCCGCTGCAAATCCGGGTGCGGGTTCGTGTCGTCGAGCGAGCGGAACAACTGCTCCTTGGCGTGCAGGTAGCCCGA
>JBBRLR010000071.1:0-25231 GCA_038231255.1 Thermomicrobiales bacterium
CTTTCCCGACTACCGCTCGCACCTCTTTCGTTGGCACGACCTCCAGCAACGGCTCATTGGGGGCATGCGACTCCCCGGCTACGGTGGGGGCGATGTACGTCTGTCGCTTGGGTAGATAGCATAGATCGTCACACAGGCAACAACGCCACCAGGCCCGCTACATGTATGCGCATCGTATTGCGTCGCTCGGGGATGATGAGATCGGCTTTCTGGAGTTCGATCAGTTTGCGGCTGACAGTGACGCGATTCGCGCCAATCATCGCCGCGAGGTCCTGATGGGTGGCGGGGTAGGTGATGAGCGTCGTGCCATCGTCGGTCGGCTCCCCGAAGGCGTCCGCCAATGCGAGCAGGAGCGCGATGAGTCGGACGCTCGTGTCGTACCCGAGGGCGTAGACGATCACGCGATGGGCGGCGGCGAGTTGCGCGGCGAGAGAGGCGACCATCGCGTTCGCCGCTCCGGGTGCGATGCGTACCAGTGCCGGTAGATCGCTCGCGTGCAGGAGTGTCACGCTACTGTGGGTCATCGCCTCCGCAGTGGCACACGCGGGCGCGAGCGTATCCGTTGTGCCGAAACAATCGCCTTCGCGCAGGATCGCCAGCGTCACCAGTCGGTCGTCGGGGAGCGCGCCCGCGAGCCGGACGCGACCGCTCCGTATGACGTGAAGGACCGGATCGCGATTCTCCCGCGTGCTGATCGTCTGCCCCGGCGCATAGTCTGTGGTGACAAATGAGACGACGCCCGCCGCCCGATCGAGTGCATCCACGAGCGGTGGTATGGGGCGAGGGTTCGCTGCCGCGTCGGTTTCCGCGTGCATGAGGATGTCCCACACCGCGTCCATCTCGCGCAGCAGGGTCGGCAGGTCGCGCAGGTCGCCGTCATAGGCGGTGCGCAGGCATTCGGCGAGCAGCGCTGTCTGCGCGCAGAGCGCCGCGTCTGGGTCATCCACCTGAGCATAGTCCTGCCGGATCGCGGACGCTGCCGGGCGATATTCGCCGCTGCGCACGGCATCAACGAGCAGCGACCACGGCGACTCCTGCCCCGCAGGGCGAAATGGCTCCGGGATGCCCCGGTCGCGCCCCTCGTCCCGCCACCGCTGTGCGAAGAGCGGCAATGCCCGGATCAGTGTCCGTGCGAGTAGATCCGACATCGAGATCCCCGAATGATTGCGCCTGCTTCCCTCAGAACGTCAGCGTGAAGCCATCAATGAAGGCGAGCAGCGCCAGCGCTCCCGCCCCCAGGCTCCCGTACCACACCGCCCGCCGCCGCAGCAGCGCCGCGATCGCCGCCAGCCCGATCGCCACCTGGAACAGCGTCACCGACACCGCGAATCGGTGGTGGTGCTCCAGTTGCCCCTGCGCCTCCTCGTTCAGCGCCGCCGTCTCCGCGTCCCGCGTCGTCGCCTCCTTCATCAGGTCGTCCTGCTGACCCTGCCGCCGCGCCGCCTCATCATTCGCCGCCTTGATCTCGTCCGGTGTGCCGCCGACGTGGGCGAGGAGGATGGCGAGGTTCTGCTGCGTCTGCTTCTTGATGCTGTCCGCCTGGAACTCGCTCCACGCGTCCACGGCGCGCGTCTGCTGCAGGACGCCCCGGTTCGCCTTGAAGAGCGCCTCGTTGGCGTAGTTGCCCGCTTCCAATGCGGCGGCGGCGGCGAAGACGGCGAACAGGGCGGTGCTGATCGCGAGATAGTCGAGCCAGCGTGGCCGCCCGCCCCCCTCATCCCGCTCGCCGGTCGCCTCCCGGCGTCGCTCCTCGATGTCTTCCTGCAGTTTGTCTGTCCCGACATCCATATCGTCAGCCATGTCCAACCTCCCCTATCGTTAAGTCGCGGGAACCACCCCGATCAGTCCCTTCGGCGCGCGACCGGGCGATCTGTTGCGCGAAAAAGGGCGGAACGAACCTCGGTCCCACCGTCTCACATCAGTATGCTATGTGGACGATTGCCAGTGCGGCTAGAATGTGGGCTTGAGCTGGCCGCTCATCACTCCTGCCGCGAGACCCGCCCCCGCCAGCAGCAGCGCCTTGTTCCCGAGCAGGCTTTGCAGGACGTTCGGCTGGTCCCGGTACTGCGCCGCCGTCGCTGCCAGCGCACCGGGGTTGTTCTGCTGCGCATGCGCCGCCACCTTCGCCACATCCTGCGCATCCATTTGTTGAGGATCGCCGTGATTGAGGCCGAGCATGTTGGCAAGTCCGCCGATGCCTCCCTGCGCCATCTGGCCGCCTGCCATGCTTCCCGCCAGGGAACCGGCGAGGCTGCCCATACCGCCGCCCATCTGGCCGCCGACCATGTTCCCGATCAGGCTGCCGGCGAGCGAGCCGAGCATCCCCTTGCCCAGTCCACCGAGCGGGTTCGTCCCGCCGACGCCGGGCATGATGTGGTTCTGATACTCCTGTGGATCCACCTGGCCGATCGCGTTTGTGGCGTGCTGCTGGAAAGCGTCTTGTGGCACGCCGCCCATCAACTGCCCCATGTCTTGCTGGTCGTTGGGCTGCGCGGGGTCCATATTTCCGCCGGAAAGCCGCTTGAGGAAATCTCCGCTCAGGCTGTTCAGGAAACTCATCGTCGTCCTTTCTCCGTGTGTCGTTGGCGTCCTCTCGCGTAGCGCATAGCAATCCGAGTGCCGACGCTTCGGGCCTGCGATGAGCGCGGATACATCGCATCAAGAGTAAGCGGGTCACGGAGTGACCGAGAGGCCCGTGCACGGCGTCGGTGAGGGTGCCCGGCATATTCCATAGCACTTTTCATACCTTCAGTATCTTATTGAGAAAATTTCAATGATGGCATCAGTCTTGCCAAACAACCAGCGTGAATCAGTCCGGAACGAATTGGTGTGATTCGTTCTTGAGGCACGTATCGCAGGGCTTCTCCTGCAGAAAGAACAGGGATGGTTATGCACACGCTCTGGGTGCGCAGGGTAGTTTTCTCCTGTGCAATGACGATGCTTCTCGTGGTTGGCGGTGTCGCGGTGGCGGCGCAGACGCCGA
This sequence comes from Thermomicrobiales bacterium, assembly GCA_038231255.1. Classification (GTDB taxonomy): domain Bacteria; phylum Chloroflexota; class Chloroflexia; order Thermomicrobiales; family JALYUS01; genus JALYUS01. The sequence continues at coordinate 2,984 of JBBRLR010000071.1, forward strand.
CCGCCGCGCCGGTGACGGGAAGCGCACCGTTCACGGGCAAAATCTCCAAGACTAGCCCGCTGACGGTCAACTCGAATGGGCAGGATCGCCAGATCAACACGACCGCCAACACGACGGTCGTGCGCGATGGCAAGGCTGCGGCGGTTGGCGACCTTAAGGTCGGCGATCAGGTCAACGTGACCTCGAATCCCGACAACACTGTCGCGAAGGTCGAAACGACCAGCGTCGCGAAGAGCGGCAGCAGTATCTGGAAATGGCTGATTCCCTTGTTGATCGCGTTGCTCATCCTTGGTCTGATCCTGTGGCTGTTGAGCCGCCGCAAGAAGGACGCCTTCGTTCTTGAGCGCGACCGAACGAATACCCCACGAACCTAATCGCGATGGACTGCCCGCCTCAAGGGAGGCGGGCGAGGAAAGAATAGGAGAACGGATACATGGCTGAGATGGAAATTGACCGTAACGAGCGGGTCGTTGCCCCGGACGGGAGCGAGATCGGGCGCGTCAAGCATGTGATCGTGGACGGGCCGGGCCGCCAGGTGACCGACCTGGTCGTGGAGCAGCACGGCGGCGAGGAGATCCTTGTGCCGCTTGCCAGTATCGAGCGGTATGAGCCGGGAACCCTGATGATGCGCGAAACAACCGCCACGATGGGTAATCGGGGCATGTTCGATCGCGCGATGTACCACGAAGTGGACGAGAACGCGATCGCGGATACACCGGTGGCGGGCGTACCGGGCGCGGCGACCCTCGAACACGCGTCGCGCGACTCGGCGGTGATTGGGGATACGCGTACCGCCCGCGACGTGCCTGCGGAAACCCGGCAGCAGCCGGCGCGCGAGCAAGCTGGACGACGCGAGCAAACGGCGCGTGACGGCGAAAACATCACTGTCCCCGTGATCGAGGAGCGGCTCAAGGCGGGCGTGCGCGAAACAGAGGCCGGTAAGTTCCGGCTCAGCAAGCGCGTGGTCGAGGAGCAGAAGACGATTGACGTACCGGTGGAGCACGAGGAAGTCCGCATCACCGAGACCGCCGTCAATCGCCGTCCGGCGACGGCGGAAGAGCTGAAGATGATGGATCGGGACATCGAGATTCCGCTCAAGCAGCAGGAAGTGGTCACGTCCAAGGAAGCGCGAGTCGTTGGCGAAGTGGATGTGCGCAAGGAAGTGACGCGTGACACCGAGCGGGTGACGGACACCGTCCGCCGCGAGGAAGTCCATGTTGAGGACTCCACGAACCCGCGCGTCCACGTCGAGGGCGAGCGCGGCATGACCGGGCGTGAGGGCGGTGGCAAAACGGTCACTGACAAGCGCCAGTACGACGCGCAGGGCAACCTCGTGGACGAGAAGATCAGTGAGAAGCCGAGCCGTTAGGCGAGGCGTTATTTACGGACAAGGTAAAGAAGGATTAGATGAACGAACGCAGGGGCGGCGCGGCGACGCGCCAGCCATCACCCCGCGCCGGGATGATGGTGGTCTCGAACACCGCGTGGGCGGGTAGAGTCGTGGACGTAATCGCCGCGACTGCCGGTGCGGAAGGCGCGATCCGCGTTGCCTGGAACGGCGATGGGGAGACGATAGTGCCGCTCTCCGCGTGCAGCGCCGTTGGCGATCGGGTGATGGTCCAGTTCGCGGCAGAGGAAGGATCGCGGACAGGCGGTCGGCCTGACGCGATGGTCATGGACCGCGATACCGTCACGGTGCCGATCATCGAGGAGGAGATCGCTACCGAGGCGGTCTGGCGCGATGCTGGCTCGGTGATGATCCGGCTGCGCAGCGAGGATGTGCCTCGGACATTCACCGAGCAAACCGAGCGCGAAGAACTGATGGTCGAGCAGGTGGACATCGGTCGGGTATTGGCGGATGGCGAGGTCGTCGCACCGCGCCAGGAAGGTGACCGCCACATCATCCCGATCGTGATCGAGGAGGCAGTTGTCGTCAAACGGCGCGTGCTCACGCACGAGTTGGTGGTAACGAAGCGTACGGTCTCGGCGACGCAGACGGTGGAGACAACGGTTCGCCGGATGTATCCGGAGATCGAGAGCGGCGCACTCGCGGATCGGACCCACATCGCGGCGAATGTCGCGCAGTAGCGGTAGGAAGGGGTTGGACGAGTCAAGCGGAACCAATGAAGACGATGTTGAACACGAGTACGATCACAAGGAGTAAGCAATGAGCATGCGCAGCAATATGAACGAGATCACCAAGGGCGCCGAGGTCTACGACGCGAACGACGAGAAAGTCGGCAAGGTCGTCGAGGTGGGCCGCAACTCCTTCAAAGTGGAGAAGGGCTTCATCTTCCACAAGGATATGCACCTGCCGACGAGCGCGGTCGCGCGGATGCACGACCATCACGTTCATCTGAATGTCACGAAGGACCAGGCGATGACGATGGGCGCGGAGCAGTTGCCTGCCGAGGGCCATGAGTGGTACGGCATGAACACCCGCGAGACCGGCCGCACGGCGGATCGCGCCGGACAAGCGGGCGAGACGATGCGCGTCCCGGTGATCGAGGAAGAACTGAAGGCGGGCGTCCGCGAGAAGCAGGGCGGCATGGCCCGCGTCACCAAGAACGTGGTCGAGGAGCAGAAGTCCATTGACGTGCCGGTACAGCACGAAGAAGTTTATGTCACCGAGCGGGCCGTGAACCGCGCCGCGACCAAGGAAGACCTAGCGATGATGGACCGGGACATCGAGATTCCGCTCAAGCAGCAGGAAGTGGTCACGTCGAAGGAAGCGGTCGTTACCGGCGAGGTGAACGTCCGCAAGGAAGTGACGCGTGACACCGAGCGGGTGACGGACACCGTCCGCCGCGAGGAAGTCCATGTCGAGGATGCCAGGAACCCGCGCATCCACGTCGAGGGCGAGCGCGGCATGACCGGGCGTGAGGGCGGTGGCAAAACGGTCACTGACAAGCGCCAGTACGACGCGCAAGGCAACCTCGTGGACGAGAAGATCAGTGAGAAGCCGAGCCGTTAGGCGAGGTGTTAGAACGATGCTATGAAGACGGGGCGCTTTATGCGCCCCGTCTTTTCTGGCAATGTTTTGCTTGTGAAGAAAGGACTCCTCAATGCGCAAACAGGTCTCGATATTCCTGATGAGCGGTGTCGCGATGTTCGCGGCGCTCATATTCGTGGTTGCGGGCGTCGGCGCCCAAGCGACACCCGCGCCCACCGCCACGACTGCGGCGGCGACGGGGGCGAGCGGCACGGGCACGGGTACAACGGTTGCTACGACTGCACCGACCGCTACGGTTGCCGGTGCGGGCACGACGACAGGAACCACTACCGCCGCGACCCAGGCGCCGACCGCGACGGTCGGCGGCACAACTGCCACTGGGACATCTGTAGCCACCGCGACGCGAGCAGCAACAGCGACAACGGCAAGCGGTACCGCCGGAACCGCGATCGCCACAGGGACGGGTGGCGGCACGACGGGGACAACCGGATCAACCCCGACAACGCTGCCGGCAACGGGCCAGGTACACAACAATTCGTCGCGGAACGGTGGGCTGCTGTTGTTGATCGCCGTGGCGGTGGTCGGCACGGGCGCGGGCTTCGCGCTGAAGCGGCGTGCATCGCGGGTATAACGAAATGGCGCTTATTCCCAACGCCGAACTCATGTGCAAGGCTGTGATAACGGCGGGCAGCACACAGGCGCCACCCGGCGCACCCATGATGCGATCATAGTGGGCGGTCGAAGGAGCGAAGGGAGCGGACGTAACTTGTGCGTTCGCTCCCGTATTCCCTGAAGGAGGATGGCATGGCAACGAAAAAGGGTGCAGGATCGTGGAAAGCGGAGCGCACGACCGGCCGAAAGTACTCGGGCGGCGACGCGGACACGAAACCGGCGCCGGGCGAGCGCGATAAGTTCTGGGTCTCCGGCTATACCCGCGCGGACGGGAAGAAGATCGAAGGCTACTGGCGGACGAATCCCGACGCGAAGAATCCCGACGCGCATCGGTAGCCTGTGCCCCAGGGTCGTATGTACACCGACTGCGCGACTCCTACCTTGGTGCAGGAGGGCTGTCGGTGCGGAGGCGGTGACGGAGGCGGGTGATTTCGTCGTCCGTGATGCCGATGCTGCGCAAATATGGGGTAATGCCGCCGTATGCGCTGTCGAGGTAGCCGAGGGTGGCGTCCATCGTTTCTGAGACCGCAGAGAAACTGAGCGCGTAGTCCGCACTGATCGTCGTGGCGGGAACACCGGCGACACCGAGCAGCAGGGCGACAATTAAGCCCGTGCGATCTCGCCCCGCGTGGCAGTGGATAACGATGCCGCCGTCCGGCGCGTTCGCGATGGCCCGTATGATGGCGGCGATCTGCTCCTGATTCGTCGAGAGATAGGCGGCATTGATCGCCGCCGTGTAGGAAAGCCCCGCCTCCTTGTGCGCGGAGACCGCTTTGCTGACCGTCCGGTCATTGGGGTCGAGCGGGAGATAGTGTGTGACGATCTCGGCATGCTCGGTGAACGGGCTGGGTTCGTCGCGCACCTCGACGGGGATACGCAGATCAATGATCGTGCGGACGCCGTACGCCTCGAGCGCGGCGCGTCCCTGGGTGTTCAGTCGCCCGACCGAATCCGCGCGCACCAACACGCCCCAGCGGATTGTCGCGCCATCGTCGGTCGCGTGGTCGCCGAGATCGCGGGCGTTGTAGCATGTATCCCACCGCAGATGGCGTTGCGGCGTCACCCGGCAATAATCTCCACGGGCGTGCCGATCGTCGCCCAATCCCACATCCAGGCGGCGAAATCGGTCGGCAGGTTGACGCAGCCGTGCGACATCACACGACCCCAGTTGTGGTGCCAGTACGTGCCGTGGAGCGAGTAGCCTTCCTGCCACGAGAGCGAGTCATTGCCGAAATACTGGACATACGGCACATTCGGCAGATCGTAGCCGGGGCCAATCATCTCCTGCGATAAGAAGCGCTGCTGCACTGTGTATGACCCGGTCGGCGTCGCGTGGCCGAGTACGCCGGTGGAAACATCGAGGTCCTGCACGAGTGTGTTGCCATCGTACGCCCAGAGATGCTGCTGCGCGAGATTGACGAGCGCCCAGTGTCCCTGATGCGGCGCGACGCCCTGAATGTCGCGGATCGGCGCGTCGCCGATCTGGTCCGCGCCCTCCGGCGCAGTACCGAAGGGGTCGGCCGGTCCATGCCCGATCACGCCGAGTTCGGTGATACGGGCGACGTTATTGGCCGTCGGGTCGAGTTCCAGCTTGCCATACAGGAAATACTGCGCGGTCGCCCCGCTCTCCGTCAATTCCTCCGATATCGGATCACCCAGGAGCGCCTTTTTCTTTGCCCAGACGGTGTAAAAGCCGTTGGCTACCCAGTGACCCGCCGTCGCGACATACGTTGAGTCGGCGGGCGCCGGGCCGGGCGTTTTAGCGCGCGTCTTGAAGGCGTCGGCGCCGAGCAGGGAATGGGATTGCGCGGTCTCCTTGCCGATAGCGGCCAGTTCCGGCGCACTCCCCGCGCGCTGAAAGATGCGACCGACCGTATACCATTGCTCGGTGACGCCGTTCGTGGTGGTCGCTTCGTTCAATGGCCAGCCGAGTCCGTCCGCGCCGCCGGTTTGTTCCCAGAGCGTGCGGAAGGCGGCAGGAATCGTGTGCCCCGTCGGACGGGCATACAGGGGCGGTGCGGCGCTCGCCACGAATGTGGCGGGCAACAGCGCGGCAATGATGGCCAGACCAATCAGCGGACGAAGGAATAATCGAAATCGAGATCGAAGCCCCCGAGACCCATTCATGCGTGTACTCCTTGTGTTGTCGCCCCTTGGACGACGGTGCAGGATGCGTGTGATGAGGATGCGCGAAACGCGCTCCCATCCGTTGTAAAGAACGAACGATCCTCCCTTTTGGTTGCGGCTTTTCTGGTAATTGTCGCAACGTACGGTTCCTTCGGGTGAAGTGCTCTCGGTGCACCTCTCGATCTCGATCTCGATCTCGATCTCGATCATTCCGCATCCGCAATCCACTACGAGCGGATACGGACACTTGCATGTTTTTCAATCTATTGCTACCGTAAAGAAACTTGCATGCATCACCTGCATTACGGTTCAAATAGGGACCGACCGCTGCACGACAGAAGGAACGGACACTCATGCCGCTGCTCTCGCGCCATCTGCTCGCGCACGCACCGCGTTGGTGGGCGATTGCCCTGCTCATGATCGCTGCGTCGCCCTTCGCGGGTGTGCGGACGGGTGCGACGGGGACGGCTTTTACCGCGACGACCGTGGCGGCGTTGATCGCCGACATTACCACTGCCGACGCGAACCCGGCGCAAGGGCCGTACACGATCAATCTCGTCGCGGGCGGCGCGTACACCCTGATTGCTGAAGCGACAGCCGGCAGCGGGACCGGTCTGCCCGCTATCCTTTCCGAGGTGGACCTGACAATTGTCGGTAATGGTGCAACGATCCAGCGGAACGGGGTGGCCACGAATTTCCGTCTTTTCCTAGTCAACAATGGTGGGACGCTTCGGTTGACGGGATTGACACTTCGTAACGGGTTGGTTGCTGGCGCGGCGGGTTTGAATGGTGCTACTGGGACGGGAAACACGGGAGGGCCGGGTGTCGTCGCGCGCGGTGGCGCGATTTACAACAACGGCACGCTGGTTGTCAGAGGCAGTGTCTTCACGCAAAACGGAGTCAGTGGCGGCGCGGGCGGTAACGGGGGAAGCGGTACGAGTGTCGGTGTGATTGGCGGGGCCGGAGGGAACGGCGGCGCGGGTGGGGATGCCGCTGGCGGCGCGATTTTCAATGGCGGCGCAGTAACCATTACGAATAGCACCTTCGCTGGCAACACCACGACGGGCGGCATAGGCGGGAATGGTGGCTCAGCCGGAATTGGCCTCTCCGGGAACGGCATAAATGGTTATGGCGCGAATGGTGGGAGTGGACAAGGAGGGGCACTCGCTAGCGTTGCCACCCTTTTGCAGCCTGTCACGAATAGCACGATCACTACCGGCAGCGCGACTGGTGGCATGGGTGGTACGGGCAGGAACGTTATCGGCGCCACAGGCGCAGGCGCAGGTGGCGGCGCTTTCAACGGTGGTAGTGGCCTGTCTTTAACCAACACAATTCTTGCCGGCAATAGTGCTGTCACTGGGGGCAATTGCGCGGGGAACTTCCCATTGGACGGTGGGTATAATCTCGAATTCAATCCGGCCACGAGCTGCGGATTTACGATGAGCAATCAGATGGCTGATCCGGTTCTGGGCGCGCTCGTGGACCACGGTGGTCCGACCGCAACGATGGCGCTCGGCCCCGGCAGCGCGGCGGTGGGGAAGGGCAATCACACGACCTGCGCCGGGGTGGCTGTCGGCGGGGTGGATCAGCGCGGTTTACTCCGCCCAACGCCGTGCAGCATCGGCGCGTTCGAGCCACAGCCCGCCCCCTTCCCGACGCTCGACGCGCTCTCATCGTCTTCCGGCTCCACAATGGGTGGATCGAGCGTGACCGTGACGGGCACGGGCTTCGCGAGCGGTGCAACAGTCCTGTTCGGCACGGCGTCCGCCCCATCGCTAGGTGTCGTCACCGGGACGACGATCACGGTGACCGTGCCAGCACACAGCGCCGGCACGGTGGATGTCACGGTCATGAATCTCGATGGGCAGACCGCGACGCTGAACCTCGCCTATACCTTCGGGACGGTCAAGACCCCGCCCGACCCGCGATCAACCGCGCAACCGATTATGACGTTCCCGAAGCCCCTTCCCGACCTGTCGCGACCGACCGGCGTGCCGTCCGGCAACGCGACGCCGAACCCGCTACCGCCTCACCGCTGACTTCTTTGCAATACCCCGTCGTTTCTTAGCGTGCCGTCAGCGCGTCCCGCGCGGTGCGGACGGTGTGCAGAGCGTGATCGGCGCTGCCCGCGAGGGCCGTGAGATGGCCCATTTTGCGGCCGGGGCGGGGTGTTGCTTTGCCATAGAGGTGAAGTTTGACGTGCGGGAAGGCGCATGCCGCAGCCCAATTCGGTTCGCCGCGCCCCCAAAGATCGCCGAGCAGGTTCGCCATCGCGGCGGGGCGCAAGTGCTCCGTCGCACCGAGTGGTAGGACGCAGACCGCGCGCAGTTGCTGCTCGAACTGGCTCGTCGCGCAGGCATCCACCGTGAAATGACCGGAGTTGTGCGGGCGAGGCGCGATCTCATTGACGAGGAGCGCGCCGGAACGCGTCAGGAAGAACTCGACGCACGCCACGCCGACGATACCGAGCGCATCGAGGATGCCGCGCGTGATTTCCACGGCATCGCGCGCCGTTTCTGGTGGCACGGTGGCGGGTGACACCGTTGTATCGAGGATATGGTCGCGATGCGTATTCTCAACGACACCGAAATGCGCGAACGAGCCGTCCAGCCCGCGCGCCGCGACGACCGAAACCTCCCGCTCGAAATCCACGAACGCTTCGAGGATCGCCGCGCAACCCGCGATGTCGGCAAATGCCGCATCCGCCTCTTCCGGCGCGGCAATCTTTGCCTGCCCCTTGCCGTCGTAGCCGAAATCGGCGGTCTTCAGCACGGAGGGGTAGCCGAATGCCGCTAACCCTGCCCGCAGATCGTCCCGCGTCGCGACCGGACGGAAGGGCGTGACGGGGAAGCCCGCGTCGCGCAGAAAGGTCTTTTCCCGGATGCGGTGCTGCGTCGTGTGGAGCGCCATACTGCCGGGTCGCACCGGGACGTACGCCGCGATTGCCTCGACAGTGGCGGTGGGGATGTTCTCGAACTCCAGCGTCACGACATCCACATGCGCCGCGAAAGCCCGGACGGCATCGAGGTCATCGTAGGCAGCGGTGATCTCGCGATCGGCGACCTGCCCGGTCGGCGTCGCGCGCTCCGGCGAGAGGGTATGGATGCGGTAGCCCATCCGGCGCGCGGCGAGGGCGAGCATCCGCCCCAACTGCCCGCTGCCGAGGACGCCAACCGTCGCGCCAGGCAGAATCGGCGCATTCATGGGAGGGTCGCCGCCCGCACCCGCGCCGCCTGTGCCGCGCGGAATGCCCGCAGTTGCTCGCGGAGCGCGGGCCGCGTCGTCGCGAGGATGGCGATGGCGAGCAGGGCGGCATTGGTCGCGCCCGCCCGGCCAATCGCCAGCGTCCCGACCGGCACACCGCCCGGCATCTGCGCGATGGAAAGCAGCGAGTCTATCCCCTTGAGCGCGTGGCTCTCGACCGGCACGCCGAGTACCGGCACGAGCGTCTGCGCCGCGAACATCCCCGGCAGGTGAGCCGCACCACCCGCCCCCGCGATGATCACCGCGATGCCCCGCTCCTCCGCGCCCGCCGCGTACTCCGCCATCAAGTCCGGCGTCCGGTGCGCCGAGATGACGCGGCATTCGTGCGCCACGCCGAACTCCGTCAGCATCTCGTCCGCGTGCCGCATCGTGTCCCAGTCCGAAGTGCTGCCCATGATGACGGAGACGAGGACTGAAGGAGGGGGTTGGGGGGTGGGTTCGTCGCTCATTTATTTCTCCCCACGATAGGCGGCGCGGTGCAGGCGGTCGCGGACGGCGAGCCATGCGTCGCCCTCCGGCACGTCCTCGACAAGGATGCAATCATACCCGCCTTTATCCATTTCTCGTAGTGTCGCGTAGAGCATCTGTGTGTAGACTGCGGCATCGGCGGGAACAATGTGCCACGCGATTCCGGAGCGTATCGGTGGGGCCGCATGGCGTGCCACGACCGCGACGCGCGATCCGTTCGCGGCGAGTTCGGTAGCATGTTTTTCGAGGTCGTCCGGTTCGATCAGCGCGAGCGGCGTCGTGGGCGCGTAGTGGCTCGGCAATGTACCGGAGGCGCGCGGCGAGGCGGCGTCGGGTGCGCCGGGTGACGCACCGAGGACTGCGGCGAGTTGCGCGGGAGTAATCCCGCCGGGCCGGAGGAGCGTCGGGCGGTCGCCGCTCACATCCACGATGGTGGACTCGACGCCTACCTCTGTCGGGCCACCATCGAGGATCAAGTCCACGGCGCCGCCGAGTTCGGCGCGGGCGTGATCGGCGCGCGTTGGGCTGAGGCGACCAAAGCGATTCGCGGAGGGCGCGACGATCCCATCGCCGAATGCTTCCAGCAATTCGTGCGCGACGGGATGGCGCGGCACGCGGAGCGCGACGGTCGCCTGCCCGCCGGTGACGAGATCGAGCACATGGGCGGCGCGCGGCAGCACGAGAGTCAGCGGGCCGGGCCAGAAGGCATTGGCGAGGGCGACTGCGGCGGGCGGCACACGGCTCGACCACTGCGGCATCGCATCCGCGTGCGCGAGATGGACGATCACCGGATGATCGGCGGGCCTGCCCTTGGCAGCAAACAGGCGGCGGATCGCTGCGGGATTGCGCGCGTCCGCACCGAGGCCGTAGACCGTCTCCGTCGGGAACGCGACCAACCCCCCGGCCCGGAGAATCGTCACTGCCTGGGCGATGTCGTCGTGCGAAATCAACCTCACCTCGTTCAATGCCCCGCGCGTACCGGAGGGCGCACGGCTGTGCGCCCCTACATTCCCCCCTCCTTCTCCGCCCGCATGACGAAAAGGGGCCGGGGGTTAGGTCGGCAGTATACAATGCTGCCCATACGGAAACGCATACATCGAGAGAGAGGCAGATCATGAGTGCTCAGTCCACCGCGCAGCGGTTCGTCCTTGCCCTCGATCAAGGGACGACGAGTTCGCGCGCGATTCTTTTCGACCACGCTGGGCAGGTCGTCGCGGCGCGGCAGCGAGAGTTCCCGCAACTCTTCCCGCAGCCGGGCTGGGTGGAGCACGACCCGGAAGCGATCTGGGAAACGCAGCGGAGCGTCGCGCAGGAAGTGCTCGCGGCCCGGAGCGTCGCGGCGGCGGACATCGCGGCGATTGGCATCACCAATCAGCGCGAAACGGTCGTCATTTGGGACCGCGCGACGGGCCGACCGATTGCCAATGCCATCGTCTGGCAGGACCGGCGCACGGCGGGCTACTGCGACGAACTGAAGGCGGCGGGCTGGGAAGAACGCATCCGCGCCAAGACGGGCCTCGTCATTGACGCCTATTTTTCCGGCACAAAAGTCCGCTGGCTGCTCGACAACGTGCCCGGAGCGCGGGAACGGGCGGAGCGCGGCGACCTCGCCTTCGGCACGATTGATTCGTTCCTGATCTGGCGGCTGACGGACGGCGCTCGGCACGTCACGGATGTTTCCAACGCCTCGCGCACGCTGCTATTCAATATCCACACCGGCGAGTGGGACGGCGAACTGCTCGCGGAACTGAACATCCCGCGTGCGATCCTGCCGGATGTGCTGCCCTCCAGCGGCCTGTTCGGCGAGACGGACGCGGCTTTGTTCGGCCGGCCAATCCCGATCACCGGTGTCGCGGGCGATCAGCAAGCCGCGACCTTCGGCCAGGCGTGCTATACCCCCGGCATGGTGAAGAACACCTACGGCACCGGCTGCTTCATGCTGATGAACACCGGCCCCGACCCGAAGGAGTCCACAAACGGCCTCCTCACGACCGTCGCGTGGGGATTACCGAGTGCTGAGAAAAACGAATCAGTTTACTCAGCACTCAGCACTCGTTCCTCAGCACTTACCTATGCGTTGGAAGGTTCGATCTTCGTGACGGGTGCGGCGGTGCAGTGGCTACGGGACGGGCTACGAATCATCGAGAGCGCGGCGGAGACGGGGGCGTTGGCGGCGTCGGTGCCGGACACGGGCGGTGTCTACCTCGTGCCCGCCTTCGCGGGGTTGGGCGCGCCGTACTGGGATCCGTACGCGCGCGGGACAATCGTCGGCCTGACGCGGGGTAGCGGACGCGCCGAGATCGTCCGGGCGACGCTCGAAGCGGTTGCCTACCAGACGCGCGATGTGCTCGATCTGATGCAAACCGAGAGCGGCATCGCCATCAAGCAACTGCGGGTGGACGGCGGGATGGTGCGCAACGAGTTCCTGATGCAGTTCCAGGCGGACATCCTCGGCGTGTCGGTGCAGCGCCCGCAGGTGACGGAGACGACTGCCCTCGGCGCGGCGTACCTCGCCGGGCTGGCCGTCAGCTACTGGCGGGATCAGGACGAGATCGCCGCGAATTGGGCCGTGGATCGCACCTACGAACCCCGGATGCGCGACGACGAGCGCGAAACTTTGTACGCAGGCTGGCAAGCGGCCGTGCGGAAAGCGCGGGCATAGCCGCACTTGCGTCGCGCCAGACCAAGCGTAGGGGCGGTGCTCGAACTGCTCTCCCTACCCCGCAGTGGTACCCGGACATCCCGCAATTGCGCCACGGCGATCTAGGAAGGGCGGTTCGAGCACCGCCCCTACGAAACGATGTTCTTTACGCCAGCAAGGCAAGCAGTTCCGCGCCATACGTTTCGGCGGTCTTGTCGCCGATGCCTTTGATGCGGCGGAGAGCGTCGTGCGACACGGGGCGGGCAACCGCAATCGCTTCGAGCGTCGCGTTGGGGAGGATGCAGTAGGCGGGAAGCCCGGCTTCGCGGGCTTTGTCCGTGCGCCACGTCTTCAGCTCAGCGAGCAGATTGGGGTCCGCCTCGTCCATCGCGTCAGCATCGGGCGTGTGGCGGGACCATTTCGGCAGCAGCGCGGGATCGTCAATCGCCCCGCGACCGCGCGGGGTGAGCGCGAGGACCGAGAAGTCGCCGATTGCCTCGCGCCCGATCAGGCCATCGCCGATCAAGCGCTCGATCAACTCCTCCAAATCTTTGATCGTCAGGTGTTGGAGCGCGCCGAACTCAGAGCAACGGTCCTCGCCAATCGGGCTACTTGTCGCACCGGTCAGCACGCGCGCCACCTTGCGCCGCCCCATCGCGAAGGGGAGCGCGGCGAGGCCCATCAGGATACGCAGTGTGTCCGGGCGGTCGTCGTCGGGGCGGATGGGGACGGGGCGGCGAACGCGCGCCGCCGCGACCGCGTGCTGCCGCTCGCCGGGCACGCAGACATCGCAGGCGGTGCCGCAGCGGGCCATCCGCTGGCCGAAGTGGGCGGCGATGGCGCGGTGGCGACAGATCGCTCCCTTCGCGTAGGCGGCCATCGCCTCGATGCGCTGATCCTGCCGCAACTGGTAATCCGCGAGCAGGGTGTCTATCCGCTCGCCGACATTCGGCGGGGCGGGGAGGAACTCGATCAGCGGGTCGCGCCCCGTGCCCAGGTAGCGCACGAGGTCGGCATCCGCCCAGGTGAGCAGGGACGATTCGAGCGCCGACGGCTCGATGTCAAGCGCGCCCGCGAGGTCAATGAGGTTGAGATCGGCGGTCTGCCCGCTGCCTAAACCGCTCGCCTGAGCGAACGCGCGGATTTCCGGGTCGTCATCGCTGCGGATCGTGACCGTCGCGCCGCGCGGCAGGTCGAAGTGGCGGCGGATCAGGCCGACCCGTTCGAGCATACTGACGCCGACGCGCACGAAGGTTTCATCGGCCCGATCCGCCATCCGCTGAAGGGTTTCGAGCGAGACGATGCCGTAGCGACCGGAAACCATCGTCCGCAGCGTGCGATACAACTGCCGCAGGTCGTCCTTGCCGATCGCCTCCTGCTTCAGCCAGGTGCTCAGTTGCGCCTTGTCGGCAGCAGCGTAAAGCAGGATACAGCGCGCGGGCTGGCCGTCCCGCCCGGCACGTCCCGCCTCCTGATAGTACGCCTCGACGCTCTGCGGCAGGTTGTAGTGGATGATCGCGCGCACATTCGCCTTGTCTACACCCATGCCGAAGGCGACCGTCGCGACGAGCACGCGCGTTTCGCCGCGCATGAACCGCTCTTGCACCCCGGCGCGATCCGGCACCTGCGCGTGATAGTGCTCCGCCTTAACGCCGCCGCGCCGGAGTCGCCCGGCAAGTTCCTCGCAGGAATCGCGCGAGCGGGCGTAGACGATCACCGGCCCGGCGATCTCGCGGCAGAGAGCGACAACCGCCGCAATCTTCTCCTCGCGGTTCCCGGCGCGGCGCACCTCGAAATGGAGATTTGGGCGGAATACGGAGGCCGTCACCTGCGCCATCGGGCCGAGCCGTTCCTGAATTTCCGCCTGCGTCTCCGCCGATGCCGTCGCGGTGAGCGCGAGGACGGGCACGTCGCCGAGTTCGTCCAGCGCGGCGCGGATGAAGAGGTAATCGGGACGGAAACTCAGCCCCCACATGCTGACGCAGTGCGCCTCGTCCACGACGAAGAGTGAGACCCCGGCCCGCTTCAGCGCATGGAGAAACGGGCGCTGCCGCAGTCGCTCCGGCGCGATGTAGACGAGTTTGTAGTCGCCCGCCGCAATGCCGCGCATCCGCTCGCGCACCTCGGTCATCGTCATGCTGCTGTTGATCGCGGTCGCGTGGCCGCGCAGGGCGTCCGGCAGGCCGTCAATCTGATCCTTCATCAGCGCGATCAGCGGGCTGACGACGAGCGTCGCCTTGGGCAGCAGCATCGCCGGCAGTTGGTAGGTGAGCGACTTGCCCGCGCCCGTTGGCATGATCGCCAGCGTACTCTGCCCGGCGAGGACATTGCCGATCACCTGCACCTGGTTCGGGCGGAAATCGCGCAGGCCGAACTCCTGATTGAGGAGGGTATAGGCGTCCGGTGGGAGTTGATGCTCAGCGGGGAGAGGAGCGGGAACCTCACCTCCCGGTCCTCTCTCCATTCCCTCGGAATGGAGAGAGGACGCAATCGGATCATCGGAGTCGTCTTCTTTGTGGCCGAATTCGGCTTCAAGGGTGGTGCGCTCCTCGGATTCGCGGCGGGCGATCTGGTCATCGAGGGAGCGGACGGCGGCGGTGTCCTCCAGATCGCGGCAGGCGTCGCGCAGCAGGCGCAGTTCCTCGACGGTCGGGCGGCGTTCGGCGTTGCGGACGAGCAGGGTTTCGATCTGGCCGCGCGCGGCGGCGGCGTCGCCGGTTTCAAGGGCGAGTTCGGCCAGCCGCCGGAGCGGCGCGGTGCTGTCCGGTGCGAGTTCCGCGACGCGACCGTAGGCGTCCACCGCCTCTTCGAGTTTCCCGGCGGCGCGACAGACATCGCCGTAGCGGAGCCAGGCGGAAACATCTAATTCGGTTTCAGTCTCTTCGTCGGGTTCGGGGCCGAGGGCGAGCAGGGCGGCGTGGTCGCCGGCAAGTTTCAGTGCGTGGAGGCGGATCAGCCAGCGCGTCTGCGTCCGGGTCCGCTCGGCGTCCAATGCGTCGAGCATGATAAGCGCCTCATCCGCCCGCCCGAGTGTGACGAGCGTTCGCGCCCGCACCTCGCGCAGCGTCACGCTCTCGGGCTGGTCGTCGAGCCAACGATCAACATATCCCAAAAGGATCGCTTGATGCCCCCAGCGGTCGAGATAGGTGATGAGGCGCGAACGACGGTCGCCCCGCAAGAGATCGAGGCTGGCAGTCGGCAGATTGAGCATGATGGAATCGGACAACGATCTTCCCTACATCCGTAACCGTGTACGCGACGCTGCGCATGTTCGATTATACCATTTTCTCCCATGCTTCCGGGCGATTTTCTCGTCGCTGATGGGAGACACATTCCGGTACACTAGCGTCCGCCTACGTCCGTTCGCCTTCGGGAAGGAGACCGTTCGATGACCGTCCATACGCTCGATGACGCGCTGGAGAATCTACACGGCGCGTTCGGCCGCGATCTGCCGCCGCGCCTGTGGATCGAGTCCGAAGACACGGTGATCTATCAGACGCGCAACGCCGGATGGAACGACATCCCGCCCGGCCAGCGGGAACCAACCGGGCAGCGGCCCGAAGGGGCCGGTCATGCGCTCTCCGGCCCCGTTTTCGTCGCGGGCGCGGAACCCGGCGACACGCTGGAAGTGCGGATCAAGGAGATCGTGCCGCTCGATTGGGGCTTCAACGCGCACCGGCCCGGCAATCCGAACGCGCGCGTCAAGGGATTGCTCGGCGGCGAGCCGGACGATGTGACAGAGCCGTATTTCCGCCATCTGGCGATTGATTGGTCTCGCCGTGTGAGCGAGATTCAGGCCGGTATTGTCGTGCCGCTCCACCCGTTCATGGGCATCTACGCTGTCGCGCCGGATGCGGACAGCCCGGTGCCGACTGCCTTCCCCGGCGCGTTCGGCGGCAACATGGATTGCAAGGAACTCGTCGCGGGCACGACGCTTTATCTGCCCGTCTTCGTGCCCGGTGCGCTCTTCTCGACGGGCGACGGCCACGCCGCGCAAGGGGATGGCGAGGTGAACGTCACCGGCATCGAGGCCGGGATGGAGAAGGTCGAATTGCAGTTCGTCGTCCGCAAGGACTTCGCTATCGAGCGCCCGTGCGCCGAGACGCCGACACATCTCATCTTCCTCGGCTTCGGGGACGACCTCGACGCCGCGCTACTCGTCGCCGGTCGGGACGTGATGCGCTATCTCGTGGCGGCGCGCGGCCTGACGTGGGACGAAGCATACAGCCTCGCCAGCATCGCGATAGACTTCCGCATCACGCAGGTCGTGGACGGCCCGCGCGGCGTCCACGCGATGCTCCCGAAAGAAATCTTTACGGAGCGACCATTGACGTTCGCGGCGACGGCGCACTGATGGATGATTGAACCGCCAAGACGCCAAGAAGGGAAGGGATTGAGCACAGAGGACACAGAGCGCGCGGAGATCACAGAGAAACGCGAAGATTAAATCCTTTTCGCTCTTCTCTACGTCCTCTGTGTCCTCTGCGATCTCTGTGCTATCCCCCTCCCGCTTCTCTTGGTACTACCGTGGTGCGCTTACTGCAGCCTTGTATTCCACTGGTCGCGGTGGGATGCTTCGTGCCTGTTTGAGCGGTCGGAATGATGGAACGATGACGAACGGAGAATCCGAATATGCGCTACAAGCGACTGGGGCGGTCGGGGTTGAAGGTGTCGGCGGTGGGACTGGGCGGCAACACCTTCGGGCGGTTCGCGGACGAGAAAGAAACGGCGCGCTGCATCCACACCGCGCTCGATAGCGGCATCAATTTCTTCGATACCGCCGATGTCTACAACAATGGCGTCTCGGAGGAGTATGTCGGCAAGGCGCTGGCGGGTCGCCGCGAGCGTGCAATCATCGGCTCCAAGATTGCCATGAAGATGGGCGAGGGGCCGAACGACAAGGGCCTTTCCCGCGCGCATATCGTGGACGGCGTCCATGCCTGCCTCCGGCGGCTCGACACCGACTACATGGACCTGCTGCAAGTCCACGCGTGGGACGCGGAGACACCGATTGAGGAGACGATGCGCGCGCTCGACGATCTCGTGCGCGACGGCAAGGTACGTTACATCGGCTGCTCGAACTTCACGGCGTGGCAGCTTGTCTGGTCCTTATGGGAAAGCGACCGGCACGACCTCGCCTCGTTCGTCTCGGTGCAGCCGCGCTACAGCCTTGTAGATCGCTCGATTGAAACGGAACTGCTGCCCGCTTGCCAGGAATTCGGCGTCGGCATCATCCCCTACAGCCCGCTCGCCGGGGGCGTCCTGACCGGCAAGTACGAGGAAGGCAACCCGCCGCCGCCCGGCACCCGCGCGCACGGCAACGAACGCTTCAGCGGCCAGCACGGCACGCACCGCAACTTCGAGATTGCCCGTCGCGCCCAGCAATGGGCGGAGTCGCGCGGCCACACCGTCGGCGAACTTGCCATCGCCTGGCTCGTCGCGCACCCGGAAGTCGCCTCCGTCATCGCGGGCGTCACGAAGCCGGAGCAAGTCGAGGCAAACGCGAAAGCCGCCGCGTGGGAATTAACGGCCGAAGAAGTCGCCGAAGTGAACGGGCTGACGGAAGCGGAATAGGCCACTCCATCTGCCCATCCGTACCCAACGGCGCTCTTGGTGGTCGTCTCTCGCCCCTCGGTCGTGCCGCCTCGGTGGCTGTGGGGGCGGAAGCGGCCGGGCGCTCCTCTTCGGCGACTCACATCGACGCGACGAATCTTTGACATCACGAATGCCGGCCATCCGCCGTGAACGACTCGTTCCGAAAGTGCGGATAGCCCTGAATCTCCACACGAGCCACCTGTGCGAGAATGTGGCCCGATCGGGCGGACCTGCCTGGGGTGGCGCCATATCGTATGGGCAGATCGGACGGATGCATGTTGCGGCAGTTCTTCGCGTACTATCGGCCACATCGCAAGCTTTTCTTGCTCGATTTCTCGTGCGCGGTGCTCGCAGGGCTGCTCGAACTGGGCTTTCCCATGGCGGTACGGGCCTTCGTTGACCAGCTGCTGCCGGGGAACAACTGGGGGCTGATCGTCCTCACATCGGCGGCCCTGCTCGCCATTTATCTGATCAATACCGGCCTGATGGCGGTCGTGAACTATTGGGGCCATATGCTCGGCATCAATATCGAGACGGAGATGCGACGCCGGAGCTTCGACCACCTCCAGAAGCTCTCCTTCCGTTTCTACGACAACCAGAAGACGGGCCACCTCGTGGCGCGCGTGACCAAGGACCTGGAGGAGATCGGCGAGGTCGCCCATCACGGTCCGGAGGACTTGTTCATCGCGGTCATGACCTTCCTCGGGGCCTTCGTGCTCATGTTCCTCGTCAATCCCCCGCTCGCATTCCTGACCGCCCTCCTGGTCCCGGTCGTCGCGGGGATTTCGAGCCGGTACGGGGGGAAGATGACGCGCACGTGGCGGACGCTCTTCGCGCGGGTGGGCGATTTCAACGCCCGGATCGAGGAGAATGTGGGCGGCATCCGCGTCGTCCAGGCGTTTGCGAACGAGGGGCACGAACGGCGGCTTTTCGCGCGCGATAATGCGCGCTATCGTGCGGCGAAGCTGGATGCCTATCGCCTTATGGCCGCGAGCATGTCCCTGAGCTATCTGAGTATGCGCCTGACGCAGCTCGTCGTGATGGTCGCCGGGACCTACTTCGTGCTGCATGGGGAACTGACGAGCGGGGGATTCGTCGGGTTCCTGCTGCTGGTCGGCGTTTTCTTCCGGCCCGTCGAGAAGATCAACGCGGTGCTGGAAAGCTACCCGAAGGGCATCGCCGGGTTCAAGAACTACACCGCGCTGCTCGCCACCGTCCCCGACATCGCGGACGCCCCGGACGCGATCGCGGTGTCGGGTTTGCGCGGGGCGATCGAGTACGAGGGTGCGAGTTTCGGCTACACCGCCGCGCAACCCGTGCTGCGCGACATCAACTTGTCGATCTATCCGGGCGAGACGGTCGCGTTCGTCGGACCGTCGGGCGTGGGGAAGACGACGATCTGCTCGCTCCTGCCCCGGTTCTACGAGGTCGAGGCGGGCCGGATCACCATCGACGGTATTGACATCCGGGCGATGACCTTGGCCTCCCTCCGGCAGCAGATCGGCATTGTGCAGCAGGACGTCTTCCTCTTCGCGGGCACGATCCGCGAGAATATCGCCTATGGGCGGCTCGACGCCTCCGAGGGGGAGATCGCCGACGCGGCGCGGCGTGCGCGGTTGGCCGGACTGATCGCCGACCTGCCCGAGGGATTGGATACCGTGATCGGCGAGCGCGGCGTCAAGCTCTCCGGGGGGCAGAAGCAGCGGCTGGCGATCGCGCGCGTCTTCCTGAAAAATCCGCCGATCCTGATCCTGGACGAGGCGACCTCCGCGCTCGACACCGAAACCGAGCGCGCGATCCAGCAGTCACTTGCGGAACTCTCACGGGGGCGCACGACACTGGTGATCGCGCACCGGTTGGCGACGATCCAGCACGCCGACCGGATCGTGGTCGTCGATGAGACGGGGATCGCGGAACAGGGGCGGCATCACGAGCTGATCGCGGCGGGCCGCACCTACTCCCGGCTCCACGAGGCGCAATACGGATCACTCCCGGTGTAGGAGCGGGATTCGCGCGAATTTCCGTCGCGAAAGCGGAAGAGATTCGGTTCTCAGCCTACGTACTTCTTGCCGCCGAGCATGACCATCTCGATCTTTCGCAGGGCGTGGATGTCTTCGAGCGGGTTGCCGCCGACAGCGATCATATCCGCCTTCTTGCCGGGGGCGAGGACGCCGAGATCGGTGCGGCCTAGGGCGTCGGCGGCGGTCGCGGTCGCGGTGTAGAGGGCGGCTTCGGGGGTGAAGCCGGCGGCGGTCGTGACGAGCAGTTCGACATCGAGGGCGAAGTCGCCGAAATAGGTGCCGCCAACGCCCGCGTCGGAACCCGAAGCGATCCGCACCCCCTGCGTGACGAGTCGCCCGATGTTTTCCATGCGCGTCTGCTGGCTCGCGATGAACCCCTCGTACTGCGGCGTGCGCGGGATGTCGCCCCGGAGGACGCGTTCGAGCATCCGGTAGCCGACGCTCGTTGTCGGCACGACGTAGATGCCGCGCTCCGCGATCTGCGCGACGATCTCCGGCTCGTACTTGATGCCCGGCGCCTCCTCGACCATGAACGAGCAGTGCTCGATCGTGTCCACATGGGCCATCGTCGCGTTGAGGACGCCGGGCGTGCCGTGGCAGTGGGCGGAGACGCGTTTGTTGAGCCGGTGCGCGTCGTTGACAAGCGCGACCATCTCTTCCTGCGTGAACTGCTCGCGGCGCGGGTTTGTGCCGGGCGTGATGCCGCCGCCCGTCGCCATCACCTTGATGAAGTCCGCGCCCGCCTTCACCTGCGCGCGCACCGCCCGTTTGATCTCCGTTTCGTCGTCCACCTCGACGCCGAAGAAGTAGCAGTGGCCACCCGTGCTCGTCAGGACCGCGCCCGAGGCCCAGATGCGCGGCGCCTCGACTATCCCCATCTCCTGCGCCTTGCGGACAGCAAAAACGATGTTGTTCTTGGTACCGCAATCCCGGAGTGTCGTGACGCCCGCCGCGAGCGCCTCCTTCGCGTGTTGAATCGCGAGCGCCATGAAGAGTTCATCGGACATGCTGAAATAGTCCGCGAGAAGGTTCGGGCCACAGGAGAGCGTCAGATGACAGTGGCAGTTGATCAGCCCCGGCATCAGCGTCACATCGCCCAAGGCGATCACCGCGCCAGGTGCGTCCACGGTCGGCAGGTCTGCCTGGTTGCCAACCGTTGCGATCGTGTCGCCCTCGTACTGTACAAAGGCGCGATGGCGGATGCCCTGCCCATCGGCTGCCCATAAACGGTCGGCGGTAACGGTCATCGGCGCCATCGTACCCTCCCCACTCGATCACCCAACCTGACATCTGCGATGCGCGCAGTATAGCGCGGAACGGGGAAGGGAAGTGAACCACGAAGGCGCGAAGAGCATGAAGAGAAGGAGAAAAAGAAGTCCGACAGGTTTCCTCCTCTTTCCTTCGCGCTCTTCGCGCCTTCGTGGTTCATTTCCCTCTCGCTACTTCGATGAATTCCGCGCTAACATCCTCGGCGGTGACGGTGAGGATGGCGACGGAGGGGGATTCGTCGCGCGCGTGGGCGATGGCGCCGGGGTTGAGGAAGAGCGTCGGGCCGACGCAGCGCAGGAGCCGCCGGTGCGAGTGGCCGAAGATCAGGACATCCGCATGCGGGAAGCGACGCCGGTTGCGCGCGATCAGTTCGTTGTTGAAAGCGTCGCGCGTGTCCAACGTCGGCGCGCGCCGGATAAAGCCGCGCCGCTTATCCCAGAGCCATTGATGCGGCTGCCCATGACCATGCGTGAGGACGATGCGCCACCCCAGCACGTCGAGAAAGACCGCGTATGGCAGGTGGGGGCTGGATCGGGAGCGCGAGGCGAGATGCAGGTTGCCCCGCACCGCGATCACCGGCGCAATTGCTGCGAGCGGGTCGAGCGCGCCCGGCTCGTCCACATCGCCCGCGTGGAGAATCAGCGAAACTGCCGCAGCGGCGAAGAGACCCGGAATCCCCGCCGGGAGCGCCGCGAGCCGGTGCGGGATGTGCGTGTCAGAAAGGATACCGAGTCGCATCATGTCCAAGGGATTGTTCTTTCTCTCGTCCGTCTTTTCATCGCGGAGAGGGACGGGGCGATGCTTAACCTGCAAAATTGCTGCAATCCCCAAACCCGACGGGGACCGCTGGGATAATCATCGGTTCGGAGATGTAATCCCCGATGATCTTATCATTTTCATGTTCGGAGACTATGCATGCAACGAGAGACGATATTGATCTGGCACCATTCTTGCTATACTCTTTTTTTGGGTGTCGCTCGCTCGATTGATTTGCTTTGGAAAGGAGTGGGGGAGGGGTCAGGGATCGCCACGTAGGCGATTGATCCGAACGTTTGACCGTTGCGTACTGATATGTGAGCATAGTGTCGGTACGGGTGATCGAAAGGATAGACCTCTGCGAAGAGGAAGGAGCATGGAGAACGTGGAAGAACGCATTTTGCGCATCGTGCACGCGGAACTGTCGCGGCGCTCGCTGTTGAAGGGCGTGATCGGGGCGGCGGCGGTAGCGGCGATGCCTC
>JBBRLR010000072.1:0-24969 GCA_038231255.1 Thermomicrobiales bacterium
GATGATCCTCTCCTTCCAGCGCCGCAACCGGATGACGGGGATCGGCGAGCAGTTCCAGTACATCCTGCGCGACGAGACGACGCACCTCAACTTCGGCATTGACCTGATCAACGGCATCAAGGAGGAGAACCCGGCGCTCTGGACACCGGAATTCAGGGCGCACATCATCGCCATCGTCGGGCAGGCGGTGGAGTTGGAGATCGCCTACGCCGAGGACTGCCTGCCGAACGGCATCCTCGGCCTCAATGGCGATCTGTTCCGCCAGTACGTCCAGCACATCGCCGATCGCCGGTTGGAGCGGATCGGCTTGGCGGCGCAGTACGGCTCGCCCAATCCCTTCCCGTGGATGAGCGAGACGATGGACCTCGGCAAGGAAAAGAACTTCTTCGAGACGCGCGTCACCGAATACCAGTCCGCCTCCTCACTGACCTGGGAGTAGAACGAGGGACTGCCCGCCAGGACGCCAAGTCCCGCAATCCCTCCCGTATGGTACGCGCGATGCGGCTATTGCAGGCTGTACGTGATGTTCACCATCACCGTGACACTTGTTTCGCCGGACTGGATGGGCGTCGGCGGCGCGGCTGAACCAGCTGCGGAGGCGGCTGCGGGGGCGGCCAGTACATCCTTTGGGGAGCCGGGGGTGATGGTCTGATCGCTGACGGTGATTACGGCGCCGAGTTTCGTGCCGCCCGCTGTCGCGAGCGCTTCCGCCTTCGCTTGGGCGTTCTTCATCGCCTCCTGCCGCGCGATCTGGTTCGCCTTGTCGGGGTCGGAAAGGCCGAAGGTGATGTTGCCAACGTTGTTCGCGCCCGCCGCGACGACGCCATCGAGGAGCGGGCCGACCTTGTTGATGTTCTTGTCGAGGTCGCGCACCGTCACATTCAGCGTATTGGCGACGCGGTAGCCGCTGATCACCGGTGCTTTGTCCTTCGGGTAGTCGAAGACGGGCTGCACCGCATAGCCGGACGTCTTAACGTCCTTGTCGGTATCCACGCCGTTCTTCTTGATCGCGGCGATGATCGCCTCCGTTTCCCGCGCGACGGCGCCCTGCACCTCGGTGAGGTTCTTGCCCTGCTCCTGCACGCCGACGGTGAAGCGGGCGAGGTCCGGCGCGATGGTGGCGATGCCGGTGCCGTTCACCGCGACCGTCCGCTTGTCTGGCACGCTAGACGGGCTGAGGGTCACCGTCTGGCGATTGTCGCGGCTGACCGCGACAATCGAGAGCGTTGCCGCGACGAGTGCGAAGACGAGCGCGATCAGCGCCGCGATGAGACCGAGCGATGCACGACGCATGGGTTCCTACCTCCTGACGAAAAGGGCGGTGGTGGCACACCGAGCGGCCCGACCGTCGGTTGTGAGGGGAACGACGATGCGTCGTACAAAGTTCCATCACCCGGTTCTTCGCGCGTACGTGATCGTCGGGGTGGCGGCGACACTGGTTTCACCCGCCATGATCGGCGGAGGCATTGCACATACCTCCGAACGAAAGGGGGTGTAAACCCCCCTCCCTACCCGTGCCGCATCTTGCCGCGCCAGCCGAGAGCAGCGAGCGTGATGCCGGCGATAGCAAGGAGGGCCAGCACAATCTCCCCGACGCGCACGAGGGCGACCGGCACGCGATGTGTCTCTTTGGCCACCGTCGCGCCACCGGACGGCGCGGCACTGACGGTCGGCGGGGGCGGTTGGACATTCGCGACGATCGTTGGTGTCGCGACAGGCGCGACGGGGCTTGGGGCGAATGATCCGATTGTCGCTGTTGGCGCGATGCTCGCCGCGCTGGCAGGCGGTGCGCCCGCGCTGCGCGCCGATGCAACCGAGCCAGCGGCAACCGTAGCGGCCGGAAGGGCTGCCGCTGCCGCTGGGGCGGGTGGAGCCGTCGTCGCCGCACTGGATGCGCCCGACGCAACCGCCGTCGCGGCGGGAACGGTAGTTGGCGCGGCGGCAGCGGCGGTCACACGTGTCGTGGTCGCATCGGAAACCGATTCAACGGCGGGGCGCGTCCTGACTGCTGCCGGTTGCCTTGTGCTGAAGCCACCCGTCGCGAGGTCACCGGCGACGAGCATCAGGCAGAGCACGGCGGCGACCGCGCTCACGGTGGCGACGGTGGGAAACAGGCGCGTGATCCACGGCACGCGCACCGGGCGGATCGCCGCCGCCTGCTCCGGCGTCAGGATAAATGTGCGGCGCGGCGCGGGCTGTGGCAGGCCGTGGAGGAGCGCGACGGTCGCCCGGAGATCGGCGGCGCGGGCGCGCACGGCGGGATCGGCGGTCATCGCCACGTCCACAGCGTCGCGTTCGGCGGGCGAAACCTGCCCGTCGAGGTAGGCTGACAGGAGTTCGTCATCAATTGGTGCGGGCATTTCCCCGGATGGAATCGTCATAGTAAGACCCTCGTACTATCTTCTCCCTGCGTCGTGACCTTCCCCGTCGAACAACACATTGGCCCGCCATTCATGGACGGTCAGAAAAGAAACGGAGATACTCCGCGAATTGTTCCTGCCCTCGGAGCGCGTCGCGCAGCGTCGCCCGCGCCCGGCTGAGGCGCGACTTCACCGTGCCGAGCGCGATGCCCATGATCTCCGCCGCTTCCTCGTACGCGTATCCCTGCACGTCGCACAGGACGACGGTCAGTTTCTGATCGTCCGGCAGTGCGCCGAGCGCGCTTTCGAGCAATCGTCCAAGTTCCGCCTGCGTCGCGCGCGCGACCGGGTCGTCCGGCGCGGCAATGCTGCTCCAGTGCGGCTCGACCTCGAACATCTGATCGTCGAGCGAATCGGCGGTGCGGCGGGTGGCGGAGCGGAGCATGTCGTAGCACCGGTTCGTGACGATCCGCAGCAGCCAGGCGCGGAAGGAGCCGCCCCGGAAGGTGTCGAGCGCGCGATACGCCTGGATAAAGGCGTCCTGCGTCGCGTCTTCCGCGAGTTCGGGACGCCGCAGCAGCCGGAGCGCGACGGCATACGCCTGCCGCTCGTAGGTGCGCACGAGGCGGTTGTAGGCATCCACATCGCCCCGTTGCGCGGCGCGGACGAGCGCCTCATCGTCGGTACTCGCGGGCGCGTCCTCGCGCGACGCGGGCGGACGACTGCGACGCCAGGACATCTGAGACTACGCGCGCCGCGCGGGCGGGCGCGCCATTGCCTTCAACGCCCCATTCGGCACGTCGTCCCATATCCTCCGCCCGGCGTTTTCCGCCATCATCGCCCCGCTCCCTTCCCGCCCGCGCATTGATTCGCGGCGGCAAGTATCGCACGGCGACGTGATTGCGGAAAAGTGGCGTGAGCGATCACGAGGGGGCCAACGATTCCCGCCACAGAATGTCGCAATCTCTCCCGCCGCCATCTTTCGCGGCATGATATAGTGTGCATACAAAGGTTCGGAATCGCTCGTATGGATCATAGGAAGGAGACCACGGTATGCTACGTCAACGATTACGTGTCTGGCCCGCGCTGCTCGTCTTTGGTGTGCTGCTCGCATTGGTGACGGTCGTGCCGCAAGCGGTGGGCGCTTCCGGCTTGCAGGTGCAGTTCAGTAACGCGAATGGACAGAAGACGCTGATGCTCGTCGGTAACGGCTTCGGCCCCGGCGAGAAGGTGACGATTTCCGGATTCACGACCGACAATCAGAACGCCTACTTCCCCGATGTGACGGCGGACGCCATTGGCGGATTCACGGCGCAGGTCTCCTATCAGCCGTCAGTTTTCCGTGTCAAGGCGAGCGGGCAACTAACGGGAATCACCGCCCTGGCGGACGTTGGGGCGACTGCGGGTACGCCGCCGGGCTTCGTCCCGTCATATCCGCGCCTCGGTCCGTGCGCCTACTTCGACACGGGCTACTATTATAACTCCTGCCCGGGTGCGGGCTATTTCGGCTCCGGCTTCGTGAACGGCCCTGGGTATGTGTACGGCCCTGGCATCGTCACTAACCCCGCACCGGTGCCCGCTCCCGCACCGGCGCCAGTCCCGGCCCCGGCCCCCGGCACTGGCACAGCGACCGTCGGCCAGGCGGTGACATTCACCCTTGGCGGCTTCACGACGAATGAGACCGTTTCCGCGTCGGTCACCGCGCCGGACGCGAGCGTCGCCCAGATCGGCTCCGCGCAAGCGGCGGCGGATGGCACGGTGACGATTCAGATTACCTTCCCGGCCGCTGGCGCGTGGCAGGTTGTCGCGCACGGCCAGACTTCCGGCAAGGATGTCGTGACCCGCTACACCGTTTCGTAAACGCTTCACACCGTTTCTCCCGCGCACCGCTCTCTGTGAGAACGGTGCGCGTTTCTTTGTGCCTCCCCGTAGTGCTTCCGGTAGCGTAGGTTTGAGTCTGCGTTTTGAGGATGTACCCCGCTCCTGCATACCATCTGCGCTGTACGTACTGTCCGCATATGCAATGTATTGGTAATATTGACCGATCTTTGCTACACTCTTATGACAATGTGGGGTGGACGACGAGAGTAGGGGGAATAGCACCATGCGTCAACGGCGTCGCTACGGACGGTTGATTTTTCTGGGCCTCGGACTTGTGATCGCGCTCGTTCTCGCCATACCCGCAGCGGTGGTAGCGGATACGACGCCGGGTAGCACGGCACCGACGCCGGTAGCGGTCGGGGCGTCGGTGAATTTCACCGGCAATGGCTTCGCGCCGAACGAATCACTCTCTGTCTGGCAAATCGGGCCGGATGGCACGTACACAACACTGGGGGGGGTGCAGACGGATGGTTCCGGCAGCTTCACGACCGCCGTCTCCTTCCCATCGGCAGGCCAATGGCAGGTGACGGCGCACAGCATCAACAGCGGCAAGGAATTCGTTGGCAGCTACACGGCTGGCGCGACGACCGGCCCAACGACGGGTACGACGACCGGAACGGTTCCGGTGGCGCCCGTCGCGGCGGCACCGGGTAGCGCGCTATCGTCCACCGCGCCGCAGGTCGCGATCGGCGCGCCGATTTCCTTCACCGGCAACGGATTTAGCGCGAATGAAGTGATTGCGGCATGGGAAACCCCGCCCGGCGGTGGCGTTCCGACAGCGTTGCCGAACCTACAGGCGGACAATACCGGCGCATTCACGACCACCGTCACTTTCCCGTCAGCGGGCCAATGGCAGGTAACCGCTCATGGGGTGACGAGTGGACACCAAATCATCACCGCCTTCACGGTCGGCACAGTGGGTGCGACAGTGCCGCCCGTCAGTGGGCCGGTCACCGGCGTGCCGCCTGCGGCGGGCGCGGCGAACGGTGCCGGGTTCAACGGGACGGCTGCGAGCATCGGCACGCCGGTGACGTTCGCGGGCACGGGGTTCAACGCGGGGGAGAACATTTCGCTCTGGATGACCCCGCCCGCGACCGATTCTACTCCCGTGACACCGCTTCCTGGCATACAGGCCGACGGTACGGGAGGATTCACGGTTCAGGCAACATTCCCGACCGCAGGCAACTGGCAGGTCACCGCGCATGGGCGCGACTCCGCGCACGAGATTATCGGCCGCTATACGGTAACGGATCCATCGGGCGGCACGACAAGTCCGTCGTCGCCCGCCTCTACGTTCACCTCGCCGTCTACGGGTGTGCCAGTAAAGGCGACGGTCGGCACGATCGTCACCTATACCGCGACGGGTTTCAACGCGGGCGAAACGGTCGTCGCCTGGGTGATGTCGCCCGATTCGACCGCAACCGTCACACCGCTCGATTCGGTAACGGCATCGTCCACGGGCCGGGCGACGATCTCGACCTCATTTGGCTCGGCGGGATTGTGGCAGATTACCCTGCATGGGCGCGATTCCGGGCACGAAATCGTCGGGAAATATCAGGCGACGGCGTCGTAAGGCACAAAGCGAAACGCCCCGGCACTCTTGCCGGGGCGTTTCGCTTGTTTGTGCCGCGATGATTAGAAACGGCGGCTGGAAGGCGTATAGTCGCTGTACTCTTCCATGCCGCTGACATCGCCCCAGTCTTCGGTGACGACGCCTTCGGCGCCGCCCTCGACCGTGACATTGCGGGCCGCCGGGCCCTTCTGCGTGTCAATCGTGTCGAGCGCGACGCGGTCGCCCTCCTGGAGCATGCCGCCGCGGATGTGATCGCGATGGACGAAGACATCCTGCCCGCCGTCGAGCGTGATGAAGCCGTAGCCCTTCTCCGAGGAGAAGCGCCGCACGACGCCCTTCAGTCCCGCGTCGCGATTGCTGGCGATCCCCTCGCGTACGACATTCGACGCCGCCGCGCCGCGCGGCGTCATCGTTTCCTCGAAGGAAACTTTGTCTCCCTCCGTCAAGATGCCGTCGAACGGTTCGCGCACTTCACGCCGATGGACAAAAAGATCGGCGCCCCCATCGTCCTGCGTCACGAAACCAAAGCCCTTTGTCGGGTTGAACCACTTGACCGTACCTGTGCCCATGCCGTGCATTTCCTCCTGGCGCGCGAACCGCTCCGCACCCATGACCGAACCAAAACACCGATCTGCCGCATCCCAATACAGGAGACGCAATTCCATAGAATAAACAGATTCGTCCTGCTGTCAAGACAAATCCTAAAGAAAGAAACAAGGTTCCACCGATTCCTATTCCGCGACACGTACGTTCACCCGATGGAAGCCATTTCCGTCGCTCCCAATGGGCGCTCGACCGCAGAAAGCAACCCTTGACATGCCCATAGTTTAGTCCTAAACTATGGGCATGAGTGATACGCGACCGGGCACGGGTAAACGTGCCGATACGACCGCCGTTCTGGCTTGGGTGCGTCTCGCGCGCGTATTCCAGAAGATGAATCGAGCGGCGACGGCGGAATTCGCCGCCCACGGGTTGAGCGCGGCGCAGTTCGATGTGATCGCACAGATTGGTCGGAGCGCGGGGATTACCCAGCAGGAACTCGCGAATCACCTGCTCGTCACGAAGGGGAATGTTTCGCAACTACTCGGCAAGATGGAGCAGCGCGGGCTGATCGCGCGCTGCCACGCGGGGCGGGCGAATGCGCTCTCCCTGACGCCTGAAGGGCAACGCCTTTTTGCAGCCGTCGTGCCCGCCCACGAAGCGCGGATCGCGGCACGTTTCGGCGCGCTCGAACCGGACGAACGGAGTCAGTTGCTCCGCCTCCTTCGCGCGCTGGATCGCTCGCTGGAATAAACAGCGTGACGATGAGTTTAGTTCTAAACATACACCTTAGACTGAGAGCTGTTCCAACGGAAAAGAGCGATCCATGAGCGAGAGTACTGCGAACGCACAATACATTCACCAGTTCGTCCCTGGTAAGGCAGGAGCGCCGACGCAGCTTCTGCTGCACGGCACGGGCGGCAACGAAACGGACTTGCTCGGCCTTGGCCGGGCGCTGGACGGCGAGGCGGCCCTTCTCAGCCCGCGTGGCACGGTGCTGGAGCAGGGAATGCCCCGCTTCTTCCGCCGCCTTGCGGAAGGCGTCTTCGATCTCGACGATCTGACGCTACGCACGCACGAACTGGCCGATTTCGTCGCTGACGCCGCCGTGCAATACGGTTTCGATCCGGCGCGCGTGATCGCCGTCGGCTTCTCCAATGGCGCGAATATCGCGGCGAGTATGCTGCTCCTGCGCCCGGAAACGCTCGCGGCGGCGGTCCTTTTTCGCCCGATGGCGCCGCTGATACCGGAAACACTGCCCGACCTCGCCCGCGTTCCCATCTTCATCGGCTCGGGGAGGCAGGACCCCATCGTGCCCGTGGCCGATGTGGAACGACTGGTGGCGCTCTTGCGACAGGCCGGAGCAACCGTCACGCATCATTGGGAGATGAGCGGCCACAACCTGACGCAGGGCGACCTCGACGCGGCTCGGCAGTGGATGGCGAAAAGATTGGTAGCGTAGGCTGCAGCCTACGCTACCACGGATACATTGGGGCCTATTGGAGGACGAAAAATGGAACTCAGCGGTATTCATCATGTGACGGCGGTGACGGGAGATGCCTCCCGCAACGTCGCGTTCTACACACAGGCGCTCGGCATGCGCCTCGTCAAGAAGACGGTCAATCAGGATGACGTCTCGGCGTACCATCTCTTCTATGCGGACGGCGTCGGCAGCCCCGGCACGGACATGACGTTCTTTGACTGGCCGCAGGCCGGCCCGACACGCCCCGGCGTCGGCACGACGGTGACGACCGCGCTCCGCGTGCCGAGTCGTGCCGCCCTCGACTGGTGGGGTGAGCGATTGAACACATTCGGCGTGCCGCACAGCGGCATCACCACGCTGTATGGTCGCGACCGAATTGCCTTTGCTGACCCGGAAGGCCAGTTCCTCGCCTTCGTGGATGACGGTGGCGCACCGTCGAACAGCGAGCCGTGGCAGCAAAGCCCGGTGCCAGCGGAGATGGCGATTCGCGGCTTCGACTCCGTCTCGCTCGCCGTCCGCACGCTCGCGCCGACCGCGTTTGTGCTGACCGACATCCTCGGCTTCCGCCAGACCGGCGAGTATGTGGAACCGGACAGCGATGCGCGCGTCGCCGTCTTCGAGACGGGCACGGGTGGCCCCGGCGCGACGGTTTACGTGGCGGAGCGACCGGACCTGCCGTATGCATCCGTCGGCATGGGCGGTGTGCATCACGTCGCTTTCCGCACGCCAAACGACGAGGAGCATCGCGCCTGGCAGCAACGGATCGCGGCGGCGGGCCTCCGCGTGACGCCGGAAATTGACCGCTTCTACTTCCGCTCGATCTACTTCCGCGAGCCGGGCGGCATCCTTTTCGAGATCGCGACGGACGGACCCGGTTTCGCGACCGACGAGTCTGTGGATGCTCTCGGCGCCTCGCTCGCCCTGCCGCCCTTTCTGGAAGGGCAGCGCGCCGCCATCGAGGCGGGCCTGAAGCCGATCGCGCCACTCGAACTCGCCCCGGCGCGGAGAGAAACCGCTTGAACCGCGAAGACGCAGAGAACGCAGAGAACGCAAAGAACGCAAAGAGAACGAACGCTCATCTCTCTGTTCCACTTTGCACTCTCTGCGCTCTTCGCGTCTTTGCGGTTCTCCCCAGTTTCGTTCCCCGCCATGGCATTGGGAATGTTCGGTGGTGCATGGGTGTTCGTTAAGATCGTAGCGTTGTCGGTGTGTCGCAAAGGAGTTATCAATGATCCCGTCCGGTTATGAAGACTTGCTCGAATCGAAGGCGCTCGCCGATATCGCGACGATTGGGCCGAATGGCGAGCCGCAAGTGACCCCCGTCTGGTTTGGCTGGGACGGCACGCACGTCCGCTTCAGCCAGACCAAGACGCGTCAGAAGTACCACAACCTCCAGCGCGATCCGCGCATCGCCCTGTCCATCGTGGACCCGGCGAACCCCTATCGTTACCTCGAAATTCGCGGCAAGGTCGTTGGCGTGGAGGAAGACCCGAACTTCGATTTCATCAATTCGATGGCAAAGAAGTACATGGGTCGGGATACGTATCCGTACCACCAACCCGGCGATGAGCGCGTCGTCATCATCATCGAGCCTGAGCACACAACCCAGATGGGCGCGTAGCGTCCCCTACGTAGGCGCGGAAAGAAACGATCAACGCCGTCCCTCAATGGGACGGCATTGATCGTTTCTCCGCGATACGTGCCCCGATTGGTCGCGCTCGTTATCGCTACCGTGTAGCGGTAGTTGTTAGCAGTTCGGCGTTGGCGTCACGGTTCCGGGGCCAGTAGTTGGCGACGGCGTGACCGTACCGGTCGCGGTGCCGGTCGCACGGGCGCGAGCAGTTGCCGTCACGCAGGCGGCGGTGACGGTGCTCGCCGCACTACTGCCCGCCGCAGTTACCGTGCCGCTCGCGGCGGTCGTCACAGCATTCACGGTCGGGGCGGCGCTCGTCGCTACGCTCGCCACGCTACTACCCGCCGCGTTAACCGTCGGAGCAACGCTCGTCGCGGCGCTCGCCACGCTGCTACCTGCCGCGTTGACCGTCGGCGCGAGACTCGTCGCGAGGCCCGTGACACTGCTCGCGGCGGCATTCGCCGTTGGTGCGACGCGTGTGGCAGCGCCGGATGCGCTACTCGCCGCCGCATTGAGCGTCGGTGCGGCGCTGGTGGCGGCGCCGGTGATCGTCGTCGCCGCCGAACTCGTCGTCGCGGTCGCGCTCGAACTGCTGCATGCCGCCAGGAGGGGCAGTGCGCCGAGCAGGAGCAGCGCGCAGAATCGTCCAGTGTTCCATCGAGACCCGGTCATTTCATACTCCTTCGTCGGGTTGTCCATCTGCCGCGTGTCCCACAACCATCCTCGTATATGCATGACCGATGCCAACTCTGTATGTGCGTCCGATGCGCGGTCGTCCGCTGACCCTCCGGCAACTCGGTATCGGAGGCGTTATGCCGGTGCGGGCGTCGGTCGACGTGTCATGCGATACTAGCGAGCATGAGGGAGGCGGAAACAACAATTGCAGCGGTGTGTGCGGCATTCGGTGTCGGTGCGCCGGTTGCGGTCGAGCGGGTGCGCGCGGGGTACCTGAACCGCGACGAGGCGGTGACGCTCGCCGACGGGCGGCGGCTTTTCTTCAAGGGATCGCGCCACCGCGACCCGCGCGTCGTGGCAACGGAGCACACCGTCATCCGCCATGTCGCCGCGCACGGTATCCCGACGCCGCTCCCGCTCCAGATGCACGGCGGTCGGAGTGTGGTTGTCGTGGAGGGGACGCCGTGGAGCGCGTACCCCTTCGTCGTCGGGGCGACGCTGGTGGGGCCGGAAACGGCGGCGATCCTCGGCGGGCTGCTCGCGGAGACACATCGCGCGCTCGCCTCCTGCCCGACAGCCAACCTGACCTTCGCGGAGGGGCCGCTCGACTGGTCAACAGCGGCGACCCTCGCCGAAATGACGATCATCGAGGAGCATATCGCGGTGCGTGAAGCGGTGGGCACGGCGGACATTTTCGACGGCTTCACGCGCGAGGCGTTTGACACGCTCCGCCAGATAGTGCGCGACGCGCCACCACCGGACGCATTCGCGCGGCTGCCACAGCAGGTGATCCACGGCGATTTCTACCCGCCGAACCTGCTCTGCGATCCGCCCGGCACCCCCGCCGCCGTGCTTGATTGGGAGTTCGCCACGGTGCGGCCACGTATCTGGGATGTCGCGCGGGCGCTCGCCTTTACCTTTCTCGGCGTCCACGGTGACCCGACCGATTTCGCTGCGGCGCGAGAATGCGTCGCGGCATACCGGGCGATCATGCCGCTGCCGGACGACGAACTGGCGGCGGGGGTCGCGCTCTACCTCTGGCGCACGGCGCACAATCTCACCAAGTACCGCTGGCACAATGAGCGCGGCCCGCAACCGACAGACGCCCTCGCGCCCGGCGATCTCGCGCTCGTCCGCTGGCTGCATGAGCATGGCGAGACATTTGCGCGCTATCTCGTGGGTGGCCTGAACCCGCCGCCCGCCCTCACTGATGCTCCCCGTTGCTAGGAATCAAGTGGGGCATCCGGCGGCGACGCCGACATTGATCGTAAATCCATCAATCGGGGGATCTCGTGGTGCATGGCGATACCGAGCATTACCCAGCCTTCGATGACATCTTTCAATTCATCCCGGCACGCTTCGAGTGTTGGTGCATTTGCCCAGACGCCGTCAAGTTGCGGCACTTCCCCAAAAAAGTTCCATCCTCCAGGATGCTGTAGCCGGCGTGATGCATGGCGGCATCAACGTATTTGCTGAACATCTCGATCTCCTTCATGCCCAGAGGGTACGTCGTTGGCGATGCCACGAATAATGGGAATCGGGCGGTGCCGTTCGAGGGCGAAAATGAGCCAGTCTGTGAGCGTTTGCTCGTTTACCCATAAATCCTAGGAGTTACGCAGTTCGCGAGACAGAAACCCGGTGGTACGGGCGCCCTCTAGGCAGATTTCCCGCCTACCTCTCAGGACGGGAAGGCAGGATGGAAAACCTGCTACCACCAAGAGAAACACTCCAACTGCGTAGGTCCTGTACTTCTACAAATGAGGCGGCGATTGGGGCTACTGATCGTCGGGCGCGCCTTGATCGCGGAATGGGAGAGGCGGCAGTTCCTGCTCTGGTTGGTTGCGCTCCGCCGCGCTGCGTTGGTGTGGCGACGCCCACATCCCGTGCGCGCTCGCGACCGTCCCCCTGCGGAAGACCCAGCGCGAGCGGTCAAGCCGTCCATCCCGCTCCGCCCGGACCAGCCAAGTGCGCAGCGCGACGCCAATCGCGACGAATACGACGAGCGAGATCGTCTCCAACGCCCCGATAGACTGCAAAAACTGCATCACACGCCTCCCACCAGATCACCTCCATGCCCATAATACCACCGCGATACACGCAATCCCGACCCATCGCCCTTTCACCGAACCTCGGAAATGGGAACCGAAACTGATTGAGCCGCATGCTGCCCGGAGGGCGCCCGGCAGGCATGCACCATCGCAGCGAGGCGGGGGATGTGTGCGGCGAGAATGGCAGGGTCAGTGACGGCCTCCCAGAGTGGGCCGACGCCGCCGTATTCGAGCGCAACGATCCAGGGCTGGC
Source organism: Thermomicrobiales bacterium (assembly GCA_038231255.1). Classification (GTDB taxonomy): domain Bacteria; phylum Chloroflexota; class Chloroflexia; order Thermomicrobiales; family JALYUS01; genus JALYUS01. The sequence goes on from JBBRLR010000072.1 coordinate 12,447, forward strand.
CCCAGTGACCATGCGCGACCTGATCCAGCGACCACGCGGTAAATTCCCAATCCGCATCGGTGAAGGGCAGGTGATCCTGCCAGCGACCGGCAAACTGCGCTACAACGCTCTCGCTCAGGCCCGCGCTACGCAGGACGCCCATCCAACGCTCGTCAAATTGCTGGATGCCGGTGAGGTGGATTTCCCGCGTTCGCTCGACCGGAAGCAGGGCGATATATTCCCGCGCGTCCATGCCGAGGGCGCGGGCGGCGCGGCGGGCATGGGGAATGTCGAAGAGAAGGCCGCAGTCGCATTCCTCGATCACGCGGCGGACGACAGCGGGCAGGTAGGCGGGGAGAAGGCAACCACTTTCATTCGGGACATTCTCGGCAATGACAGATTCCGGCCCGAACCGCCTTACCACGGCACGCACGTCGCGGATTAGGCAGTCGGTGAGGAACGCGATAGAGTCCGGTTCGGTCGTGTCCGCCGGGATTGTGGGGTGATCGTCCGTCGTCGGTTCGAGATGGACGTTGACGAAGGGGGTGCCGGTCTGCGCGCGCAGTGATGCGACTGCCGACCAATCGGCGAGCTGGCGCTTTTCAGTGTCGAGAGCGTCCCCGATACCCCAACCGACACGGAGAGGGAAGTGAACATACATCGGGTATTTCGCCCGCACCGTCGCGATCAGTTCCGGCCACGCGGGGCACTTGAAGGAGTCCACCGTGATCCGCCCGGCGTCAACGAGCGCGGCGGCGGGCGGCGAATAATGGACGGCGAATTGCATCAGGGTTGTTCTCCTTCGTTCTGCATGGCGATCACCCGGTGATCGTAGGGTGGATGGGGTGGCGACACAAGGGGCTGGGGAGGTAGCGCCCGCCCATTGTTCGGGGTAGCATGGGGCGTACGATCCACCGATCGCAACGCCACAACGAGGAGACGATGATGGTACGGATCGCTCACATTCACGCGACGACCGCCTCGATGCAGTCGGACATCCGCAATGCGTACGTCAATTTCAACGAAATGACGACGTCCGTGGTCGCGGTCGTCACGGATGTGGTGCGGCACGGCAAGCCGGTGATCGGCTACGGCTTCAACTCGAATGGGCGGTACGCGGCGACGGGGCTACTGAAGGAGCGCTTCTTACCGCGCCTCGAACGGGCCGCGCCGGAATCGCTCGTGAACGACGCCGGGGACAACCTCGATCCGCATCGCATCTGGCAGACGATGATGACGGGCGAGAAACCGGGCGGGCACGGCGAGCGGGCCGTCGCGGTCGGGACGGTGGACATGGCCGTCTGGGACGCCGTCGCGAAGATCGAGGACAAACCGCTCTACCGTTTGCTCGCCGATCGCTACCGGGGCGGCGAGGTGGACGAGAAAGTGTTTGTCTATGCGGCGGGCGGCTATTACCAGCCGGACAAGGACCTCGGCGCTTTGCAGGACGAGATGCGCGGCTACCTCGATCTCGGCTATACCGTCGTCAAGATGAAGATCGGTGGCGCGCCGCTGAGCGAGGACCTGGCGCGGATCGAGGCGGTGCTGGCGGTCGTCGGCAGCGGGCCGTCGCTGGCGGTAGATGCAAACGGGCGATTCGACTTGCCGACCGCGCTCGCCTACGCCGACGCGCTCGCGCCCTACCATCTGCGCTGGTACGAAGAGGCGGGCGATCCGCTCGACTACGAGATTCAGGCGGCATTAGGGCAGACCTATGCGCCGCCACTCGCGACGGGCGAAAATCTCTTCTCAATGCAGGACGCGCGCAACCTGCTCCGCTACGGTGGCATGCGCCCCGACCGCGACGTGCTGCAATTCGACCCGGTTTTGAGTTACGGGCTGGTGGATTACCTGCGCACGCTGGAGAAATTGAAAGAGTACGGATGGTCGGCGCGACGGGTCATCCCGCACGGCGGGCATCAGATGGCGCTCAACCTCGCGGCAGGACTGGGGTTGGGCGGAAACGAATCCTATCCGGGCGTTTTCCAGCCCTTCGGCGGCTTCGCGGACGCGATTCCGATTGAGTCGGGATACGTGCGGCCCTCCGAGGCGCCGGGCATCGGCTTCGAGGAAAAGGCCGCGTTGTATCAGGTTTTTCGGTCCATCACGAAGTAAACAAGGTCAACAGCATGGAGAACGCACCGATTCATTCCTGCCCCTACTGCGGCCGCCCACTCGCCCGCCCCACCGAAGCGGAGCCGACACCGACTACTCTCACGAGCAGACTGAAACTGGTGCGCCCGGTCTATGTCGAAACCCGCGCGCGGGACATCAATATCGGCCTCGCGCTCGGGCTGGTGGTCGTGCTGTTCATGGATGTCGGCGTCTTCGTGCGGCGCGACTTCACGGCGCTCGGCTTCTCGACGAATGTGCTCGTCGCCGCCAGCCTGACGGCGCTCCTCGCCCTCTGGTACTGGCGGATGCGCGTGGACACCGCCGCCACCAACGCCGAGCAGTACACCGCCTACGCGAAACGCCTCGAAACCTGGAACCACACGTACTACTGTCCCCACTGTGACGCAGTCTTTGTGCGCGAGTGAGCGGGGAATTCCCCTCCCCCGGCCTCTCTTGTACACTTCGGACAATGCTACAGGAAACTCTACGGAAGCCGCGATGAGTTCCCCTCTCCCGCGCATGGGGAGGGGACAGGGGCGCTTTTACCCAACGAGAATGTGAAACTGGGAGTCTGCCGTGGTGTTTTTCTCGCCGCTGATGTGGACGATGATGACGTATCCTCCCGACGCGGCGGGCGCGGCGATCGTTGCCTGCCGGTCGGTCTGCGTCGTCGGCAGGGGTATACCACCGCGCAGCGTCGGGTACGCGTCTGACCCTGCCCCGGCCAGCGAATAGACGAGCGATGTGATCGCGATGATCGGCTCCGCACCGTGATAGGTGAACGCGAGCGCGCCGACCGACGGCACATGCAGCATCTCAAAGGGAATCGGGCCACCGTATCGGTCGAAAATTCCGCACGTGTCGAGGACATCATTCGCGCACCAGTAGACATAGCCGCGCTTACCGTTCTGCACATCCGCACCGGACGCGAGCGTTGCCGGTCCGGGATCGGGGCTGAGGGGTGCCGCGCTCACGCTCGCGGATGCAACGGCTGTCGGTGTGGAGACGACGATTGGCGTTAGCGATGCCGGTGCGTCATTGACCTCATTACCCACCCATCCAACAAACGCAATCACCACAACGGCAAGCACTACTTCGGAAATGAATGCAGAAAAGTAATTGACAGGAAAGGTAAGCATACTTTATGCTGATTGTACTAAAGGGTCATTAATCACTGCGGGGCAAAACCGTAGCGGATTGCCCGGTACGGTGTGATATATCCGCACATCATCGTACGCCGGCGGTACCATGGCATGATGCGTTGGGGACTGGGAGCAGGAAAGGGGAATGGTCATGGCGATGGGTTTTCACAAGGCTCGGCGACGGAGCATTCTGAAAAGCGGTGCGCTCATGCTCGCGGGGGCGATGGGCCTCAGTGGCGTGGGCAAGGAGACGGTCGGGCAAGCAGCGACGATTATTGATGGGGGTGGGGGCACGGTTTTGACCTTGTACGGTCGCCAGTGGCAGATGTACGCCGCCGACCGTCGACCCGGTACGGTACCCGTCAAAGGGGACCGGGTGGCGATGTACGGCGAGTTCCTCGATGACGTGGGCGGGCGAAAAGTCGGCGAGTTCTACGCGACGTGCTTCTGTGTTGATTCGCCCTTCGGCGCTAACCCATTTTCCGCCGCCAATGTGGAGATGCATACCCTGAATCTGGAGGGTGGAACGATCATCGGCATGGGGTCCGCCTCGGCGGGAGAAAATCACTACGCAATCGTTGGGGGTACGGGGCGTTTCCTCGGGGCGCGCGGGAGTTACGTCGCGCAGCAACGCCCGTGGGAACTTGGGGGCGACGGCACGGCGGAGTTTGTGATCACACTGATGGCATAAAAGGGGGAACGCATGGCAGCAGTTGATTATTTCCTCAAGATTGACGGGATTGATGGCGAAAGCACCGACGACAAGCATAAGGGCGAGATTGTCATCGAATCCTTCAGTTGGGGCGAAACGAATGCCGGGAGCGCCGCTCACGGGGGTGGGGGTGGCGCCGGCAAGGTTTCCCCGCAGGATTTCCACTTCGTGAAGCACTTCGACAAGGCCTCGCCAAAGCTCTTCCTCGCCTGCGCGAGCGGGGAGCATATCAAGCAGGCCATCCTGACCGTACGCAAGGCGGGTGGGGAGCAGCAGGATTTCCTCAAGTGGACACTGAGCGATTGCGTTGTCATCTCCTACGAAACCGGCGGCAACAAGGTGGCCGTGCTCGAGTCCAATGGTGACAAGGAAGAGCCGAAACCGGAGGTCACTGCGGTGCGCAATGTGGAACTGAGCACACCCGCCGATGAGTTCATCCTCGATTTCGCGAAACTCGAAGTGTCGTACTTCACGCAGAATGCCGACGGCAGACTGGGAACCGAAGAAAAGGCCGGCTGGGACTTCCGCGCGAACAAGAAGGTCTGACGCCTTCTGCTCCCCCTCTCCTTTGCTCCGGCAAAGGAGAGGGGGCCGGGGGGTGAGGTTCTCCGCCGGGAATGTTCCGTACCCGCTCGCGTTCTCGCTATCGAGATTGACGGCGCGACCCGGACGGCCGGATGCGCGAGCGATACTGCGGAGGAAACAACGATGGCGAATGTCAAGGTGGGCGATACCGCGCCCGATTTCACGCTGAAGAATCAGGATAACAAAGAAGTGACGCTCTCCGCGCTGCGCGGCAAGCCGGTCGCGCTCGTCTTCTACCCGCTCGATTTCTCCGGCATCTGCACAACGGAACTCTGCGCGATCCGCGACGACTACGGCGCCTTCGAGCAGGCGGGCGCGACCGTTCTCGGCATCAGCCGGGACAGCCGTTTCACCCACAAGGCATACAAGGAAGCGAACGGCATCAAGCACGATCTGCTCGCGGACATGAAGGGTGATGTGGCGAAACAGTACGGCTCGTGGAACGACGATCTGGCCTTTTCGGAGCGCCTGACCGTCGTTATTGACCCGGATGGCAAGATTGTCTACGTCGTGCATAACACCGCAGGGAACGCGCGCGACCACCATGAAGCGGTCAACGCCTTGCGCGGCCTGGTACACGCGTAGCGTCAGAGCAGACAGCACTCGGAAGCCGGGGGCTATGGCATTCCCTGGCTTTTCGTTTCCCCGCTGACCGCCTCTGCTGTCCGCTTACTGGACGGTGAGCGTCATCTTCATACCGAGTTGTTCGTGGCCGGGGATGTTGCAGATGACGGTATAAGTGCCGGGTTTGAGGTCCACTGCGAGCGAGCCGGATTTGCCCGCATCAACGTTATCGGACGCCTTCGTGAGTTCCTTGATCTCGATATTGTGCGGCGACGGGCCATTGTTCTTGATATTGATCGTGATCGCACCGGCCTTGATCGTCGTCTTGTCCATCGCGATCGCGAAGTCCTTTTCCACGACGTTGATCGCGTTGTCGCCCGCCGGTGCGGGGGCATCACTCCCACCGCCGACCGCTGCCACCGCGCTCCCGCCCGACGCCGGGGCCGGGACGAACGGCGCGGGCTTCCCGCCACCGACGACCAGCGCGGCGATCAGCAAGACGATGGTCGCTCCCAAGCCAACCACAAAGGCGACGAACCCGCCCACACTGCGCTTCGTTGTCGCACTCCGCATTTTGTGCCCGCTCCTTGATTCCACGTCTGCAGGGCTACGCCGCCCCACCGCATCGCCGTTGATGCCGCCCCGCGTCGCGTGCGGCACGCCGCTATCTTACGTCAGTTTGCGTGCATCGCGCACGATTGCCGCCATTATCCGCCGATCATCCCCGCACGGGCGATGTGCATCAGGTATTCCGGTGTCGGCTCGTTGGACGACGGGATCGTCTTGAAGAAGCGAAAGCCCGCTTTCTCGTAGGCGCGAATCGCGATCCGGTTCGCCTCGCTCGGCCCGATGATGCAACGCGTTGCATCGTCGGCGCCAAACACGACATCGCGCAGGAACACGCAGAGGATGTGGCTACCCAGCCCCTTGTGCAGATACTCGGCCTCCCCGATGAACAGGTCAACGCCCGCCGCACCATCGTCCGCGCCCATGAGGGCGGCGTACTCCGGGTAATCGTGGATCATGGATGTCTGGATGTAGCCGATGGGCCGGTCACCATACAGGATGATGGACGGATCAGTCGGCTCCTCGCCTCGGATCCGCGGCCCGTATTTCTCCGCCACCGCCTCGTACGGCGGCGCAACGCCGCCCCACCACCATTCCAGCACATGCGGCATCTGGAGCCAGCGGTGCAGCAGCGGCAGGTCGCCTATTACCATCCGCCGGAAGCCGATCAAGGCCGGATCAAGCGGACGCATGAGATCAGGAGCCGGACTGCCGTTCATAGTTGCGCACCATCATCCCCGTCGTCGAATGCATACCGAGCCGCGCATAAAAAGGCTGAACATCCTCGTCGCACAGGAGATCAATCATATACAAGTGACGCACCGTTTCGAGCATCCGGCCCATCAATTCCGTGCCGACACCGTGCGCTTGATAGGGAGGCAATACTTCAAGATGTGGAATATACGCGCAGGTGACACCGTCACTGATCGCGGTCACAAACCCCACGACGTTGCCCGTCGCATCGTCCATCGCAAGGAAAACATGGGCGCTGCCTTTGAGGAATCGCAGGTGCGTCTCCGCGCTCGGTGGATTCGGCCAACCAACAAAGAAACCGCCGCGCAAGGCATCGACAGTAACGTCCTCGAGAGAATCGGTATACACAATCATGACGATGTTTCCTCCCCGTGCGGCACGGGCAGCGGGCGCATGCGATGAAGGCGATGATGGACACGGCCACCGGGCAGCGGCGTCGCGGAGAAGGCGACGGGCGGGGCGTTGTCGGCCATCATGCGGGTCAGGGCGATGTTCGCGGTCAGGTGCGCCTTGGCGACAAGGGCGAGGTGCGCGCCCTGCGCCGTCTCATCAATTACCTCAGTCACCCAGGCGGCGGAGACCATGGCCGGCTCGCGCATCGCGATGTCGCGCGGCGGGGTGTCGGGCGTGATGTCGAGCGGGTTGAAGAACCAGAGCATGTCGCCGTGGTAGGTCGCGGGGAACATCTCCGGCACGTACTGGTGACCCCAGCGCGCGTACCGCTCGGCATAGACTGCATTCGCCGCCGCGAGTTCGGGATCGGCGGCGATGGCGCGCGAGACGATTTCGCGCAGCGTCGCCGCGAAATCGGCGTGCGGCGCGTCCGGCAGGTAACGGCAGATGCCGTAGATCAGCGCCTGGCAGAGCCAGTAGGAGATGCGGAAGCGCGGCGGGTTCTGCCCGCCCGCAAACGGTTGCCACCACTCGTGCGACGGCACACCGTGGTTGTCCGTGACGACATCGGGCCGCCACTCATGCATCAACCGGGGGCGGACGCGCGCCTCACCGTAGATCGTCTCCGGGTCGCCCATATGGTCGCTGAACTCGACGCCGACCGCGTTGTAGCGCGCCGCATGGTGCTTCCACGTCGGGTGCTCGGCCATCAGCAGCGCGTGGAGCGCCGTGCCGTCCGGGTTCTCGTCCGGGATGACGATGATGTTGCAGCGGTCGAGCAGCGGCATCGTCGCCGGATCGGTCGTAAGCAGTTCGACGAAACGGAGGGCGGCGGTCGTGCTCGCCACCTCGTTGGCGTGATGGCGCGCGACGATCAGATGCGTCGGCTTGATCGCCGCCAGTTTCGCCCGCGAGCGCACCGTCGCCCCATCCGGCTTGACGACCTCGATCGCCGCAATCGTCCGCCCCCGATACGATCGCTCGACATCGCGCACCGTCACACCGGGCAGTTCGTTGACGTACGCGAGTAAGCCGGGCAGATTCGCGCCCGTCACGACCTCATCCATCCTAACGCCCGTTGACCGTTGCTCGACGGCGATCGGTGTATACGTCGTCTTCGCGGTGTCGTAGCGCAGCAGCGTCACTTTCGCGCGCGGCGGCTCGCCCGGCGCGACATGGACGAGCGGCACGATCTGCCCCGGCTCGTCCCACGGCTCGCCCGTTGTTTGCACGCCGAGTTCGTGGAAGTAATCGAGCGTGTTGAAGTAAATGTCCTCCGCCAGTCCTTCGGCGGGCGACTCGCGCTCCTCGCGCACACCGAGCGCGTACTCCGGTTCGCTCACCCAGACTTCAACGCGCAGTTCATCGAAGAACGGCTGATTGGCAGCCGTTGGATGCCCATCGTTACTCGTGAGGATAAAGTCACGGAGATGCGGCAGAGTTTGCTGCTGCCACGCATCCCAGAAGCAGTCGAGATCGGTCGCAACCGCATTATGGAGAACTCCGTCTGCCAGACGGATCGAGATGCTGCCCGTCGCTACATGGACGATTCCCTGCTCCTTGAACTTGGGAAGAAAGGGTCGTGTATACCATTGGGGTGAGAATGTCCATTCATCGAGTATCGCCCCGCTCGTGTCGAGGGCACGAGCGCGATAAATCTCGCCATGATTCGCCGTACCGAGCGTAATACGTACCTGCTCCCGCGATAATCCGAGCGTAGGTGCAATGATTTCATCGGCAGGCCAGCACTCCTGTAGCCAGCGGATGGGCAGATCGCGGCACGGAGTATCGTCCGGCAACCTCAGAGGACGGCAAACGACATCAAGCGCAGCTAATCCATCGCACGCCTTCGCGGCAGGCGCGACGACCTCCTCCAGCCATGCCCGCCCCGCATGGTGGACGGGCAGCACCGTGACCGTGCTCCCATCGGGAAAGAGCGCAAGCAATTCATCGCGGATGGAGGCACGCTGTGCCGCATCTTCACTCACCTGAATTAGCACCGTACAGGGCGCGGCATTTGGCAGCGGAAAAACATGTTCATCCACTTCCGCCAAGAGGATTTCGCGCTCCGTTTTCCCCTCCCACTCCCACGACCAGATCGTCTCTTTCGCGGGTTGCGGCTCAACGAAGGTGGGGAATGTTTCGTGTATCAGTATGTCTGCGACGAGGGCGCGAAGTATCACCACCGTTTCTGTCTCCGTCCCCGCCGCGATGACGACTGCCGTGCGTCCATCGTCCAGCGGGTGCAGGAAGGGCCGCGCGCTATGCAACCTGTCCGGCGCGGCGTTTCCGATCAAGACCGGAATCGCCGCACCGAGATCAACAGGCGCGCAGAGTGGCACGGTCAACCCCGCTGTCTCGATACCGAGGCGGGCCGCGACATCCACAAACACCGAACCAATCTCATGGGATATGTCTTCAAAGAGAACAAAACAACAGCGCGTGTTGTCCGGCAGACGGTCGCTGTCCGTGTCAACGAGAAGGCCGGGCGCGCGTTCCGGTTCGCCCTGCACCATGAACAGATCATCGAGCACTGGCGCGAGGCCGGGATCGGCGGGAACGGGTTGTGGTGTCGGCTCTGGATATTGCACGGCGGTAACGTGCCATTCCGTCGCGTCCGGTAGTGACCCTTGCGACAACGCACGAAGGATTGCCGCCCGGCCTGCCGCATCCCCTCCCCGTACTGTCAGCGTCGTACTGTCGAGCGAGACACGTCCGGTACCGGCGGGGAGCGTCGCATCGTCGTCCGGGTCGAGCAGAAGTGTCGGGCCATCCCATGTGTCCACGACGAGCGGCGGCGAAAAGCCCGTCACATGGAGGCCGAGCACTGCCGCGAGATCGGCCAGCGCGCACCATTCCCACGCCGTCGGCGCGCCGTGAACGACGAAGCGGAGCGCGATGTCGTCCGCGTAGCCGTCGCCGTTCGTGTCCGCGAGCGCGCCCGCTGTCGTGAAGAAATCCGCTAGTCGCTCCACGATCATCCTTTCGCTGCTGCCCATACCAATCGTCCGATTTCTGGAGGGTACACCAAACGTTTCACATGCGCTATCCAGACCAGTCGTGAGGTGCCAATTTCGCGATGGGGAGTGTATGATTGCGCCCGGTGCAGAGCGCAAACGAGCGAAACGGGAGGAAAGCATGGCAGCGTACCGTCTGGAGCATGTCGGCATCGTGGTCCCACCGGCGAAGCGCGCGGAGACCGTCGGTTTTTACGAGTCTGTCTTCGGCTGGAAGACCGTGCGGGAGATGCCCAATGTCGCCTTCGTCTCCGATGGGAGCGGCGGGCGGATTGAGTTCCTTTTCTACGATAATGAGACACTGAACCCGCCGAATCACCTCGCCTTCAGCGTCCCGCTCGCGGAGTTCGACGCCTTGATGGAGAAGATCAAGGCGACGGGCGTCACCTCCGAGCCACCCGTTGATACGCCCGCCGGCGATCGCCTCTTCTGGTTCTTCGATCCCGCCGGTAGCCGCGCCCAGATCGTCGGCCGCAGCAACCCGATGCCGGAGTAGGAAGGGGAACCTCACCCCCTGCCCCTCTCCATTGCGATAGAGAGGGGAGCGAGCCTGTGGGAGATCGGGGCGTTTGAGGTTCGGCACGGCAATTCGCATGAGTCACCCCTTCCCGCCTCGGGAGGGGGCCGGGGGGTAGGTATTTCCCATGCGTGAGGAATCGTTGGCGTTTTTGCGGCGGCTGTTGGAAACGCCGGGGCCGTCCGGGTACGAAGCGCCCGCCGCGCGGGTGTGGCGGGAGTACGCGGAGGCGCACGCCGCCGAGGTGCGGACGGACATGAGCGGTAACAGCATCGCCCGCCTCGATGTGGGGGCAACCGGGCCGCGCGTGCTGATTGCTGGACACATTGACCAGATCGGACTGCTCATCACGCATATCAATGGCGACGGGACGCTCGCCTTTCGCGCCATCGGCGGTTGGGACGACCAGGTGCTGACCGGGCAGCGCGTCCAGATCATCGCGAAGGACGGCCCGGTCTACGGCGTCATCGGGCGCATCCCAGCGCACTCGCTTAAGGGCGATGCGAAGCATCAGGCGGCGAGCATCGAAAGCCTTTTCATTGACATCGGCGCGGACGACGCGGCGACGACCGCTACCCGCGTCCGCCCCGGCGACCCGGCGGTCGTCGAGCAGCCGATTCTGATGCTCACCGAAGATCGGATCGCGGCGCGCGGCCTCGACAACCGGGTGGGCGCGTTTGTCGCCATCGAGACGTTGCGACTGTTGAAGGAGGGCGCCGTGCCGCACGCCGATGTCTACGCCGTCGCGACGGTAGCAGAAGAGATCGGCGGTTTCCGGGGCGCCCGGACGGTGACGACCACGCTCCAACCCACGGTCGCCTTCGCGCTTGACGTAACCTTCGCGACCGACCGGCCCGGCGGCGATGTGCAGGAGTTTGGCGAGCACAAACTCGGCTCCGGCCCCGCCATCGCGCGCGGCGGCCTGACGAATCCGCCCCTCGCCGAACTCCTGATCGCGACGGCCATCGCCGAGAATATCCCGTACACGATCGAGCCGCTGCCCCGCTCGACCGGCACCGACGCGGACGGCATCGCCGTCGCAGGGATGGGCACGGCGGTCGCCGTCGTCTCCTTTCCGAACCGTTACATGCAGTCCCCGAACGAAGTCTGCTCATTGGCGGACTTGGAGGCGAGCGCCCGCCTCCTCGCCGCCACCATCCGCGCCATCACCCCCACCACCGACTTCACCCCACGCTGAGGGGGATCAAGCACAGAGCGCGCAGAGGACGCAGAGGACACAGAGGACACGGAGAAGAAGAAACGTTTGAACTCTTTTTCTTCTCTGTGTCCTTCGTGGTCTCCGTGTCCTTTGTGCTTAATTCCCCCTATTCCAAAGGAGTTTGGAGGATGGCGCCGTGGGAGGCGGAGTCCACGAGGGCGGCGTAGCGGGCGAAGACGCCACGGGTGTAGCGCGGTGCGGGCGGGTTCCACGCTTTGCGCCGCTCGGCGAGCACATCGTCCGAGACGAGCAAATCCAGCACACCGGTGTCGGCGTCAATGCGGATGCGGTCGCCGTCCTGAACGAGGCCAATCGGGCCACCGACGAACGCTTCGGGCGCGACGTGGCCGATCATCAGGCCGCGCGTGCCGCCGGAGAACCGCCCGTCCGTGACGAGCGCCACGTCCGGCCCCAATCCCTGGCCGACAATCGCAGCGGTGACGCTGAGCATCTCGCGCATTCCCGGCCCGCCCTTCGGCCCCTCGTAGCGAATGATGACGACATCGCCCGGCTTGACGCGCCCGTCCAGCACCGCCTGCATGGATTCCTCTTCGCTCTCGAAGATGCGCGCCGGCCCCTCGAACTGGTGCAACTCCGTCCCGGCGAGCTTTACCACCGCGCCATCGGGCGCGAGTGTGCCGGTGAGGATCACCAGCCCACCGTGCGGCTTGAACGGCGCGTCCACCGTCGAGACGACCTCCTGCCCCGCCGTCTCTTTGGCATCCGCCACTTCCTCGGCGAGCGTCGTGCCCATCATCGTCATCGCCGCGCCGTCAACCAGCCCGGCATCCAGCAGCCGCTTGATGACGAGCGGGCCGCCCCCCGCTTTGTACAAGTCCCAGGCGACGTACTTGCCGCCCGGCTTGAGCGTGGCGATTACGGGCGTCCGCTCGCTGACCGTCTGGTAATCCTCCAAGACGAGCGGGATGCCGATCTCGTCGCCCATCGCGGTGAAGTGCA
>JBBRLR010000073.1:0-24957 GCA_038231255.1 Thermomicrobiales bacterium
GGCGCGGGTCGGTATGCAACGGGCGGAAACAACCCCACGGGGTTCGTCGCGCTGACCAGCTCGCTCTCGCTGATCGAGGAAGTGGGCATCGAATGTATCGAGGCGACGAACGCCACCTTGTCGGAACGCCTGCACGCGGGGCTGGCGGCTACTGCAGGCGTACGCGTCCTGAGTACAGCGGATCCCGCCCATCGCTCGGCGATCGCCTTCTTCACGCTTGGCGCGCGGGAGCGGGATACGGCGCTGGTGCGCGCACTGCACGCGCAGCGAATCATCGTCGCCCTCCGCCCGAACGGCATCCGCGTCTCGCCGCACTTCTACAACAGCGAGGCGGACATTGATCGCTTCGTCGAGGCCGTCGCCACCTTGTCTACGTGAAACCTGATATCCGGACACCATATTGACGGAGAGGAGTCTGCATCATGAGTGACCCGATTACCCTCAAAGGAGCACGAATTCTCATCACGGGCGCGTCCACCGGCGTCGGGCGGGCGACGGCGGAACGACTGGTCCAGGAAGGCGCATCCGTCGTGGCGACGGTGCGCAAGGAGGAGGACGGCGAACCACTGCGCGCGGCGGGCTGCGAAGTCGCGCTGCTCGACGTGACCGATCACGCGGCGGGTGCGGCGCTGATCGAGCGGGTCGGGCCGCTCGATGCCCTAATCAACAACGCGGCGTACTCGTACCGCAGTGCCTTCGAGCAAGGGGACGACGCCGAGATTCGCAAGATGTTCGATGTCAATTTCTTCGCGGCGTGCGCGCTCGCCCGCGCCGCGCTCCCCGCGATGCGCGAGCGGCGGAAGGGCGCGATCGTCAATGTGTCGTCCGTCTCCGGACGAGTCGCGGTAGCGCTGAATGGCTACTATCCGGCAACGAAGTTCGCGCTCGAAGCCGTCTCGGAGTCGCTGGCATACGAGGTGCGCCCATTCAACATCCGCGTCGCGATCGTCGAGCCGGGCGGCATCAAGACCGCCTTCATCCCGAACATGCAGCTGGAATCGCGCACCTATAACGACCGGAGCAACCCCTACGCGGACCTCGCCGACCGCTTGCGCCCCACCGCGCCGGGCGGCTCGGAACCGTCGGTCGTCGCCGATGCGATTGTGCGCGCACTGACCGCACCCGCGCACGGCAAACTGCGCTGGCCCGCCACGCCCGACGCGGTGCAGGGCCTCCACGCGCGCGACACGATGGACGACGACGCCTTCATGGCGATGCAGGCGGAGCGCGCCGGCATCGCGTGGTAGAACGCGCACGGATAGTAGCGTAGGCTTCATAAGCCTACGCTACCGACGGTGCTATCCGTCCGTCCATGTCCAGTTCGTGATCTCGGGCAGGTCTTCCATGTGCTCGCGCGAGTAGGCGACGGCTTTGGCGAGCAGGGTGCCACAGGTCTGGATCAGCGCCGGGGCACGATTGAAGATATGCTCCGACCGGCGCAACGCCTCGGCAGCCAGGTGGTATCGGCTCATCCCGTTCAGCGCGACCATGTCAAATGGCGTCGTCGTCGTCCCCTGCTCCTGGAAGCCGCGCACATGGAAGCGTTCCGCGTTCGCCCGCCCGTGGACGAGTTCGTGAATCGCGCGCTGGTAGCCGTGGAAGGCGAAGACCACCGGCTTCTCGCTGGTAAACAATTCCTCGAACCCCGTATGGCTCATGCCGTGTGGGTGCGCCTCGGGCAGGAAGAGCGCCATCAGGTCCACGACATTCACCACCCGCACCTTCATCTCCGGGATATTCTCGCGCAGCCACCCGACCGCCGCGACCGTTTCCAACGTCGGGATGTCGCCCGCGCAGGCCATCACGACATCCGGCTCGCCGCCCGCGTCATTCGACGCCCACTGCCAGACCGAGGCGCCGCGTGCGCAGTGCACGATTGCCGCCTCCATATCCAGCCATTGCAGCTGCGGCTGCTTGTCCTGGACGATCAGGTTGACGTAGTCGCGGCTGCGGAAGCAGTGATCCGCTGTCGCCAACAGGCAGTTGGCGTCGGGCGGTAGGTAGATGCGCGCCACTGTGCCGCGCTTGGAAAGCACGACATCAATCAGGCCCGGTCCCTGATGACTGAAGCCATTATGGTCATTGCGCCAGCAGGTGGACGACAGGAGGATGTTGAGCGAGGCGATCGGCTCGCGCCACGGCAGTTTGCGCCCCTCTTCGAGCCACTTCGAGTGCTGCACAATCATCGAGGCGGCAATCATCGCAAACGCCTCGTAACTGGCGAACAGTCCGTGTCGCCCCGTCAGCGTGTACCCCTCCAGCCACCCCTCGCAGAGATGCTCGCTCAACACCTCGAAGACGCGACCGTCCGGCGCGATGTGGTCGTCAATGGCTATCGTCTTCCCGACGAAGCAGCGATTCTCGACGGTGAAAACATCGCCCAGCCGGTTCGAGTTCACCTCATCGGGGCAGAAGAGGCGAAAGTTCGCGGCGGCTTTGTTCTGCGTGAAGATGTCCCGCATCATCTCACCCAGTTGGCGCGTGGACTCGTGCCGCTCAGTCGCGGGATGCGGGACCGCGAGGGCATACTCCCGGAAGTCGGGCATGGCGAGGTCCACGAGCAGTTTGCCGCCGTTCGCGTGCGGGTTCGCGCCCATCCGGCGGTCGCCCTTCGGCGCGAGGGCGGCGAGTTCGGGGATCAGCGCACCATCCGCATCGAACAGTTCGTCCGGCTTGTAGCCGCGCATCCATTCCTCGAACAGCTGACGCTGCATGGGGTCGCCTTTGACATTTTCCAGCGGCACCTGATGCGCGCGGAAAGTTCCTGCAATCGGCACGCCGTTCAGTTCCTCCGGTCCCGTCCACCCCTTTGGCGAGCGCAGGATGATCGCCGGCCAGCGCGGGCGCCCCGAAAAACCGTGCGCGCGGGCGTCCGCCTGGATGGCGCGAATCTTCGCGTAGCAGGTCTCCAGCGTCGCCGCGAACTGCTGATGCATCCGTGAGGGATCGTCGCCCGCGACGAAATGGACGTCATAGCCATTGCCCTCGATGACGGCGCGCACATCGTCATCGTCGTCGCGGCCGAGGACGGTCGGATTGGCGATCTTGTAGCCGTTCAGGTGCAAGATCGGCAGCACCGCGCCATCGCGCGCGGGGTTGAGGAAACTGGTCCCCTTCCACGATCCGGCGAGCGGCCCCGTCTCCGCCTCGCCGTCCCCGACGACGGCGACGACGATCAGGTCTGGGTTGTCGAAGGCCGCTCCGAAGGCGTGGATGAGGACGTAGCCGAGTTCGCCGCCCTCGTGGATCGAGCCGGGCGTCGGCACGCTGACATGGCTCGGCACACCGCCCGGCGTCGAGAACTGGCGAAAAAGCCGCCGTATCCCTGCGCTGTCCCGCGTGATGTCAGGGTAGACCTCCGAGTAAGTACCTTCGAGGTAGACATTCGCGAGAAGAGCGGGGCCGCCATGCCCCGGACCGGCCAGGTAAATGATGTCCGCGTCGTGCTCGGTAATCAGACGGTTGAGGTGGACGTAGATGAAGCTCAGGCCGGGCGAGGTGCCCCAGTGGCCGAGCAGCCGCGGCTTGATCTGCTCCACGGTGAGCGGTTCGCGCAGCAGGGGATTGTCCCGCAGGTAGATCTGCCCGATGGTCAGGTAGTTGGCGGCGTCCCAGTAGCGCTGCATCCGGTCGAGCAGAGCGGGCGAGAGCGGCCCCTTCACCGCCGTCTGGCGCGGTTGCGGGACCGGGGGGTCATTCTTCACCGCGCTGGAAATGGCGGCATCAAACCGGAAGTCCGTGGTGGGCATAGATCTCTCCCTTCGGCCGAGAGGACTGAGCCTGAGAAGGGAATCGGTTTCCCTCAGTCCTTAGCACTCAGTCCTTCATCGGTAACGACGTGGTACGTGTGCCGGGCGATCATCAAGTCCTCGTCGGTCGGCATGACACGGATTGTAACCGGGATGCCATCAGGCGAGATGATCGGGGCGTGGGCGGCGTTTCGCGCCGGATCGAGCCGGATACCGAGGAAATCCAGACCATCGCAAATCCGCGCGCGCACGGGGGCCGCGTGCTCGCCGATCCCACCTGTGAAGACGAGCGTTTCCACCCCGCCGAGCGCGGCGGCGAGCGCGCCGAGGAATTTCTTCGCCTGGTAGCAGAAGAGGTCAATCGCTTCAGCGGCGCGCGGGTCGGTGGACTCCTTTTCCAGCAGGTCGCGCATGTCGCCGCTCGTCCCCGAAACGCCGCGCATCCCGGCCTGCTTGTTGAGGAGCGCGCTCGCGTCGTCGGGCGTCATGCCACGCGAGCGGATCAGGTAGAGCGGCACGCTCGGGTCGAGATCGCCCGTGCGCGTGCCCATCACGAGGCCACCCGTCGGCGTGAATCCCATCGTCGTCTCGATGCCGACGCCGCCGCGCACCGCCGCCATGCTCGCCCCATTGCCGAGGTGCGCGATGATGACGCGGTCATCGGCGGC
This sequence comes from Thermomicrobiales bacterium, assembly GCA_038231255.1. Taxonomy (GTDB): domain Bacteria; phylum Chloroflexota; class Chloroflexia; order Thermomicrobiales; family JALYUS01; genus JALYUS01. The sequence continues at coordinate 4,418 of JBBRLR010000073.1, forward strand.
GGCACGGTCCTCCGCGCGGAGCGCCTGCATGATGTACTCGTACGAGAGGCCGTGGAACCCGTAGCGGATCAACCCGGCATCCGCGTACTCGCGGGGCAATGCGTACTGCTGCGCGACCGGCGGCATGTGGCGGTGGAACGCCGTGTCGAAGCAGGCAACCTGCGGGAGGTTGGGATACGCCTCGCCGACGGTACGGATCGCGTCGAGCGCCTGCGGCATGTGATCGGGGTCAATCGCCGTGAGTTGCTGGAGTGCCGCGACCAGTTCCGCCGTGACCCGTTGCGGCTCGCGATACTGGAGGCCGCCATGCACGACACGATGCCCAACCGCATCGAATGGACGGTCGCCGCGCTGATCGTGGAGCCATGCGAACACTGCTTTGAGGGCAGCATCGTGGTTCGCCAGATCGCGCTGCTCGTCCAGCACCGCCACGCCAGCCGCATCCACGATATGGATGTGTGCGTCGCGGTCGCCGATCCGTTCGATCTGCACCGCCAGTTCCCGCTTCTCGACGCCCGCTATCGTGTAGCGCGCGGCCTTGAGGCTGGACGAGCCGGTGTTGATCGTGAGCAGGCGGATGGGTTGTGTGCTCGCCATGCGTTCGCTCGTTTCCTTCCTCGATTGTCGCCATGCACTCCAACCAACCGCATGGATAGATTATCCGATCAATCCGGTGCCCACACGAATGATGCCACCACTATGTTATGGACTGGTTCGCGGGCGGGGTCAGGTTCCCCGCCGGTCGTGAAACGCGGTACAATGGATCAGCAAATTATTGCGCCTGACGGTCGACCGGGCGCGCCGATTGATGGGGAAGGAACGTAACCAATGGCGACGCTCGCGCCTGTTGAAGAATCGCACCAACCGCTGGAGCACCTGCTTCGTGGTTTCACTGATCACGACGCACCGGACCCGGCGATTATCAATGCCTGCGTCCACTGCGGCCTTTGCCTTTCTTCCTGCCCGACCTACGTCGAGACGGGGCACGAGGCGTCGTCGCCGCGCGGGCGTATTTACCTGATTAAGATGGTCAGCGAAGGTAATCTGGACATCGAGGACGATGTCTTCACGGGCCAGATGAGCCAGTGCCTCAATTGCCGCGCCTGCGAGGCGGTCTGCCCGTCCGGTGTGCAGTATGGGCGACTCGTCGAGGCGGCGCGCGACCAGATTCAGCAGGTCGAGGGGGATGAGCAACCCGCGCCGGTGCAAGTGACGCGCAGCGTGGTTTTCGGCCTGCTTTTTCCGCATATGTCGCTGTTCCGCACCTTCTCGTGGATGATGCGGCTCTATCAGCGGACGGGTTTGCAGACCCTTACGCGGCGTAGCGGCATCCTGAAACTGCTGAAACTCCAGGAGCAGGAACTGCTGCTGCCGACGATGGACGATAAGTTCTTCGTCCCGCGCGGCAATGTCCTACCCGCCACGAACGGCGCGGCGGAGCAGACCGTCGGCATCTTCGCGGGGTGCATCCAGTCCACTGCGTTCGCGGATGTGACGCGGGCGACGGCGCGGGTATTGGCGGCGAACGGCAACGATGTCTGCGCCTTCGCCGGGCAGGGGTGCTGTGGTGCGTTGCATGCCCACGCGGGCGATCTCGACGGCGCGCGGGAGCTGGCGAGGAAGAATATTGACGCCTTCGAGGCGAGCGGCGCGGAAGCATTGATCGTCAACGCGGCGGGGTGCGGCGCACAGTTGAAGGACTACACGCACCTTCTGGACCACGACCCGGAGTATGCGGACCGCGCGGTCGCCTTCGGCGCGAAGGTGAATGACGCGACGGAATGGCTGGCGAAGCACCCGATCAACACGGCGGACATGGGCGTGGTCAATGCCACGGTGACGTACCAGGAGCCGTGCCATCTCTGCCACGCGCAGCGCATCTCCAAGCAGCCACGCACGCTCATCAACTCGATCCCCGGCGTCAAACTCGTCGAGATGAACGAATCCAGTCTGTGCTGCGGCTCGGCAGGTATCTACAACATCACCCAGCCGGAGATGGCGACTCGCCTCGGCGAGCGGAAAGTCGCCAATGCCGAGGCGACCAACGCCGATATCGTCATCTCCGCGAACCCCGGCTGCATGATCCAGGTCGGCGGCATCCTCCGCCAGCACGGCAGCGACATGGAAGTCGCGCACATCATGTCGCTGATGGATCGTGCGTATCAAGCGGGAAAAAGTAACGAGTAACGATAGGAATTACGGAGTTAGGGCAATTCTCTTGGTGGTGGCGGGCTTTAGCCTGCGACGGAGAGGCATACCACCAAGAGGGTACCCGGAGCCCGCCACCACCGGGTTTCTCTCACGAACTGCGCAAAGTCTATAACGAGTAGTAAATTTGAAAGTAATAAGAAGAATTATGACTCTTTTTCGTTTCTTTCGACTTTCGACTGCTTCTTCTTCGTTGACAGAATGGATGGCATATCGTTAGGATGCCGGTGCATCTTCGTCGGACGTACCGTTATTGCTTTTTCGAGGTGTCGCCGCAGATGGTCGCCCCCACCGGCCCGTATTCGCCGCTCTCGCTGGCAACGCGTCTCGTGCAGGCAGTGGACGCGCCCGACCCAACTGGTGCGGCGCTGTTCGCGGTCAGCGAGACGCTCGGCAGTTGTTCGACCGCGTTCTACGCTTTCAATCCTGCAGACTGCACGATCGTCATGACGCACGCGACGATTGGCGCGGCGCTGGCGCGCGATGTGATTGCCTCGCATCATTTGGAAGATGCCAGCGTTGCGGCGAGCACGCTGCGCGATCGAGCGCCGGTTATCATCCCGGACTATGCGCCGCCCGATGAGGTGCGCGATGCCCTCGGCGCGATTGGTGTCGCGCCGCCTTTCAATCTCGTCTCCTTCCCAGTGACGATGGGTGATCTCCGGTTCGGGGTTATTCAAGCGATCAGTGCCGCGCCGCGCTACGTCGGTGAAGATGCACCGGCGGCGCTCGAAGAGATCGGTGTTCTATTCGGGGCGGCCCTCGCCAGCGCCCAGCGGCGGACCGAACTCGCGACGTTAGGCGAGACGCTGGCACAGGTCAACCGGTCGCTCGATCTCAAGGCGACGCTGACCGCGATCCTGCGCGGGCTGATGGCGCTCGTCCCGTGTGTTTCGTGCTCGATCTACCTGGATGGCCTCGCGCCGGACGCACTTGTGCAGGTCGCTACGCGCACCGAGGGCCACGGCGAGTTCTATCCGACCACTCAACCCCGCCCTTACGACAGCAGCCTCACCGGCTGGGTGTACCGGCATCGCCAGTCGGTCAATGTGCCCGATCTGTTCGCGGACGCGCGCGTCCTTCGCAGCGGGCCGGACGCGCTGCCGGCGGCGACGAGCGTGCGTAGTTATTTGATGCTGCCGCTCATGATCGGTGATGGCCCGGTCGGTGTGCTCGTCGCATCGCGTCGTAACACGCATGCCTTCACCGACGACGATCTGCGGATCGTCGAGCGGTTCAGCCCACTGGCCGCTCAGGCGGTGGTCAACGCACGCCTGTATACAGAGGCGAAGGATGCCCGCCAGCGATCTGAAACGTTGCTCGAAGACATGGCCGACGCGATCATCCGCATGGATCGGAACAGTGTCGTTACTGGCTGGAACAAGGGCGCGGAACGGCTGTTCGGCTATACGGCGGCGGAAGCGCTCAACAACCGTCCGCCGCTCGTCCCACTCGACAGATACCCGGAGACGGTGGGGCTTTGGGGGCGTGTGCTCGACAATGGCGAGAGTTTCACGCACATCGAGAACCGGCAGCGACACAAAGACGGCCAGTGGCTCGATACGCTCGTCTCGCTTTCGCCGTGGCGGGAGCGAGACGAGATCGTCGGGGCCATCGCCGTCGTGCGGGACATCACCGCACGCAAGCAACTGGAGGACGAACTGGCACAGCGCGTGGCGGACGGCGCACGGCGCGAGCGCGACAAGGCATTCGTCGCGGCGGTGGCGCAAGCCTGCAACTCCGCCGCCTCGGGGCCGACCACATTGCAAACGCTCGCGGATCTCGCCGCGCAGTGGGCGGATACCGCCGCAGTGACGACGTTCGACCCCGATGACACCTCGCTCGCCGCGTACGCATCACAGACGCCCGAGGAGGACGTAGCAATTCGGCGCATTCTCGAAAAACGCGTCGAGCGACCGCCGGAGATCGTGCTCGAAAACGAGGTGATCCGCGCCAATATGTCGAAGTTGCGCGATCTGCGCGACGGCAAACTCCGCACGCCACTTGGGCAAGCGGGCTGGGCGCGGGGGTATCACACGATTGCCTCGGTGCCGATCCGATCGGTCGGCCAGATCGTCGGCGTACTAAGTGTCGCGGCGCGCGCCGATACGCCGCCGCTGGATGCGCAATCCGTCGCGACGCTCGAACTTGTCGCCGAGCAGGCGGGTCTGGCAATCGCGCGGGAGCGGCTGAATCGTCAGGTGACAGCGCAGATGACAACCTTGCAGCGGCGCGAGCGCGACACGGCCTATGTCGCGGCGGTGGCGCAGGCGTGCAACTCGGCGGGGGATGGCCCGGCGATCTTGCAGGCGCTCGCCGATCTTTCCGCCGACTGGGCGGACGACGCGCGGGTGATCACCTTCGGGGAGGGGCGGCAAATGCTCGCTGCCTACGCCACCCGCACGCCCGAAGCGGACGCCGACATCTGCAGGCTGCTGATCGAGACATATACCGCTGGCATGCGTATGATGAAGGCGGTTGAGGCGGCGCGGGAGGGATACGCGCCGGTGATCGAGTCCCTCCACACGCTGCCGATGACGCCGTTGCTTGCCGCGTGCCTCGCCCGGGGATACCACTCCAAGGTGTTCGTGCCGATCCGCGCGGAGGGGGAAGTTGTCGGCGTGCTAGTCGCGGGGGCACGGGACACGACGCCGACCTTCGACGCGCAATCCTTGACGACGCTCGAACTCGTCGCGGAGCAGGCGGGTCTGGCGATCACGAAGGACCGCTTGCTGCGACAGGTGGAGGCGCAGGTGCGGGAGTTGGAGGAGGCGAACCGCCACAAGGACGATTTCCTCGCCTCCCTTTCGCACGAACTCCGCACGCCGCTTAACGCGATCCTCGGCTTCGGCCGGCTGATCGCCGATGGCTTGATTGACGACCCGAATGAATTGAACGAGGCGGCGCAGGATATCGTCGCGAGCGGCGACCTGCTGCTCGCGCAGGTGAACGACCTGCTCGATATGGCGCGGGTCGGGGCGGGCCGGATGGTCGTCGGGTTGGACGCGGTGGATATCGCGGATGTTTGCCGGGGTTGCGAGCGCGTCCTGTCGCCGCTCGTCGCCGCGAAGCGGCAGACACTGGTGATCGGTGTGCCGCCGGAAACACCGCTCGTGCGGGCGGACGCCGCGCGCCTCGCCCAAGTCGTCCTGAACCTGCTGACAAACGCGCACAAGTTCACGCCCAAGGGCGGCTCAATTGCGGTCGCGGTGACGGCGAGCGACGCGACGGTCTCCCTCACCGTGCGTGATACGGGCATTGGCATCGCGCCCGAGTACGCATCGCTGATCTTCGAGCCGTTCCGCCGAGTGGAGACGGGCTATGCGCGCTCGCAGAGTGGCACCGGCCTCGGCCTCGCGCTTTCCCGCCGCCTCGTCGAACTGATGGGCGGCACCCTCACCCTCGACAGCGTCCCCGGCAAAGGCAGCGCCTTCACCGTCACCCTCCCCGCCCTCCCCGTCCCCTCTCTCGTCTAAACGGAAACTGGGGCGAACCGCAAAGACGCAAAGGACGCAAAGAGGGAAAAGGAAATAAGGGACATGAAAAGGATTGGGTGCAATGCATCAATCCCTTCAATTCTCCATCCTTCGTTCTCTTCTTTGCGTCCTCTGTGTCCTTTGCGTCTTTGCGGTTCGCCCCAGTTTCGCTCTCGTACTTCACGGCGCCCAGAGGACGAAGACTTGGGCGGCGGCGCGGCGGGCGTCGCCGAAGATCGTTTCGAGGTCGGCGACGAACTGCTCCGGCGCGCGGAGGATTTCGCGCGTCGGGCGGGCGAGGCCGGGCCGCCGGACGATCCAGAAATGGAAGCGCGGGCCGTGCGGCGGCTCGGTCAGCAGGGTGCGCAAGGCGGGAAGCGCCGTCAGGATACGATCGCGTTCGGCGTCGGAGAAAAAGAGCGCCCCCTCTTCATGCCACGCCGGATCGGTGTTCGGGCTGAGCATGGCGAGCCGTTCTTCCGCCGCCGCACCACCGAGCGTAATCAGGAGGTCCAGAAGTGCCACAACGTCTGGCACACTTTCGCGGAAGGGTCGCGGGCGGGAGCGCAGCAGACCAAACGGCCCGCGCGGCGTCGGTTCCTCGGCCGGCTCGTCGAGGAATTGGCGGACGAGACCCGCCGCCTCGCGCACCGAGTAGGCGAGATGCGCGTATCGCTCGGTCGCCATCGCCTGCACGAGTACCCATGTCAGGTAGCCATTCCAATAACCGGACTGATTGCGCTCGCTGAATGTCGCGTAGGTGGAGGCGAAGTCGGGCGCGACGCTCGTGCAGGCGGCGGGATCGGTGCGACACTGCGCGATGGTATCCCGCACGATCGCCGCTTGCGCCACCGCCCAGAGTTCGCTTGCCATCCGCCCCGCCTTCCCCGTATCAGCCCGTGTCCCGCGCGCCATCCTACCGGGCAACGCGCGGGCGGGCAAGAGGAATGCGCCGTTGGGAATACGACGGTAGCGGAGGCTTCAGCCTGCGTCCCCGGCTCTCTCAGACTGGAAAGACCGCACTACCGGATCAGGGACGTAGGCTGAAGCCTCCGTTACCAGTCTTTTTTACTGTCCTGAACGGGGCGTGCAGCGACTGCCGGTTCCCAGCAAATGTTGCAGCGCGGGCGGGATGTGCCGGGGCGGGTTTCGGCGAAGCGACCACAACGACCTGACTGTTCGACCTCCGATAAAGCGTACGCGGCGACCGCATCCCAGTGGCAACAGCCGCTACAGGTGAGCGGCGTCGGCAGCGGGCTTTCGGATCGTAGGACCTGCATCAAAAACCTCCCTCACGCGACGGAACGCCGCTCTTCCCCTGTCGTTTCGAGCGCATCCTCAACGAGGTCTTGCTCATCCACTGACCGCACCCGACCGTTCATGCTCCGGTACATCACCGACCCAATCCCTTCGAGCGCGCTGAGATGATTGACGAGCCGGAGTACTGCTGTCTCGCGCGCATTTCCCATCACCAGTTCGATTCGATCCTCGCTTCGCCCCACCCGCAACCGTAGCCCACGCAGCGGTATGTCGGATTCCAGCACCAACCGCTCGACCTCCGCGATCCGCCCCGGCGCATGCTTCATCCGCACGCTGACGGTACTCGGATGGTGGTGTGCGAAGAAGCGATGTTCGATGAAGCGTAGGACGACCTGGATAGCGATGATCGCCGCCGTCACGATCGCCGCCGCCCAGAAAAGGCCACCGCCGCAGGCCAGCCCGACCGCCGCCGCCGACCAAACGCTCGCCGCCGTCGTCAGGCCACTGATCGTGTTCTTACGGAAGATGATGACCCCCGCACCGAGGAAGCCGATCCCACTCACGACTTGCGCCGCGACGCGGCTCGGGTCGAGCGCTATCTGGTTGAGGCCGATCACATCCGAAAAACCGTACGTCGAGACGATCATCAAGAGCGACGAACTGACCGCGACGAGCGCGTGCGTCCGCAATCCGGCTGCGCGTTCGAGCCGCTCGCGTTCCAAGCCGAGGATCGCGCCACAAAGAAGGGCGATCCCGATGCGTAGTAGTACCGTTGTTGTCGCGATATGCATCTAATCATCCCTCTACGCGGTCGGTGATGCGTGCCGGTAAAAACGAATAGCGAATGTTTCATGCCGAATCGGGGAGAGGCACTATCGAAGCAGACCCGAGATTTCAACTAATTCTTGTACACAACCGCACGTCACGCACCACCATTGTACACGAAAATGGCGCATTGGCAAGCCCTAAAGTCGCTAGCAATGACATTCACCGACTATATCTTTTTTCCGTTGTTACGATAAAAAGATTTTTTTGTTCAGCCGATTCGTGAAACGCTCCGCGTTTTCCGTTTCGCCATATAAAATTGGTGATAAGAAAGTAATACGCACCGCCGCACGTCGCGGCCAGTGGATTCCTGGCGGCAACAATTCTGCCGCACCAACTATTCGTACGGGCACGATCGGGCAGCGCACTTCTTTTGCGAGCAGTGCGACGCCGCGATGCAACCGCGTTTGACCTTGCTCGCGATCAGGAATCGTCCCTTGCGGGTAGATGACGAGCGAGAACCCACGACGTAACCACGTTATTGCATCGCGGAGCGATTGGCGAGGGGAGCCGGTGCGGTCAATCGGCACGGCGCCGAAAACGAGCGCAACGAACGGGCCGAATCCGGGGCGGTCGCTGCGGAAGAAGTAATCCCGCGCTGCCGTGACGACGAGGCGATCCCGGTGCGCGCCGATGGCCCAGAGAATCAGCGGCGTATCGGCCATGCTGGTGTGGACAGCGGCGTAGATGACAGGGCCGGGCGGGATGTGTTCCCGCCCCTCGACGACAAGCCGCCGTATCCAGATGCGCAGCACAGGATAATAGAAACAGACGACGAGCGCGCGCCGCACGAGGCGCACCGGCCACCACCCGATCCAGCGGTAGGGCAATGGACGGTCGCGCGCGGTCATATCGTCTTCCTTTCCCGCTGGGTCCCGGCCTCCGGTCTCGCGCCGCGCAAGGATAGCGATGTGTATGTGTCACGGCAAGGGCGCGGTATACTACGGAATCGGCATGAGGAGCGTATGTCCACAGGGAGAGCAGGTACGGAAATGATCGAGCAAGGGCAAGAACGAAGGACATCGCGGACGATCAACATCCCACATTTCTGGGGATGGTTCGCCTTCGCAATTGTGGCCGCCATCGTCGTCATGCTGACAGTCGTCCATCCCTTTATCGTGCCGAAGTCTTTCGTCCTTATCACGGCGGCGGTCCTCGGCCTCTGGTGGTTGCTCGGCGGGCTGTACTTCCGCGTTCGGTTCGCGAAGGCGATTGGCAAGCGGCGACGCTCCGGGTTGCACGTCGGCGGCTGGGCGCTGGATGGCTGGCAGGCGCGTCACCGGCGGCACGGCTCCTACTGGCGCGCAATGCGCTCCTGGACGCGCACGACGCGCTAATGGACGATGCTGCAGCCCGCTACCGCGCCGCCATCGCCATCGCGCTGCCAAACCTGCCAATCCACACCTTTCGCTTCCTCGCCGAAGGGTGGGACAATGCTGCCTGGGAAGTGAACGGCGAACTCGTCTTCCTTTTCCCGAAGCGCGCGGAAATCGCGGCTTCCCAGTCCGTGCAAAGTGGGCTACTGCGTGCCCTCGCGCCCGTGCTACCCGTCGCGGTTCCGCGCATTGATGTCATCATTCACGATGCCGCGCTGCCCTATCCATGTGTCGGTTATCAGAAATTGCCGGGTGTCCAACTCGCGAACGCGCCCGCAGACATCATTCAGCCGGAACGGTTGGCGGCACAGATCGGCGTGTTTCTGACGGCATTGCACCGCTTTCCTCTGGAAGATGCCGCTTTGCTGCGCGTGCCGGACGCGACGCCGCAGTCATGGCGCGCGCAGTATGACGCGATGCTGGCGGCGCTGCACCCGCTCTTCCCGCGCCTGACGCCGGCGGAACGCGAGCGAACGGAAGCCCTCTTCGCCGCATATCTCGACGATCCGGTGCATGTCCGCTTCGCGCCTGTGCTGCTGCACCGCGACCTCGGCGGCGACCATCTCTTGCTCGACCCGCAGACCGGCGATCTCGCCGCCGTGATTGACTGGGGCGACGTCTCAATCGGCGATCCGGCGCAGGACTTCTGCGGCCTACCCGCCGCATGGCTCCCCGCGCTCCTCGCCGCGTACGGCGGCGCGGTGGACCCGATATTCACCGACCGCGTCGCCTTTTACCGCGCCCTCGGCCCGTACCATACCCTCCTCTTCGGCCTGCGCGCGGGCGAGGAGGACTTCATTGAGCGGGGGTTGGAGGGGTTGAGAGCCTAACCCCTGGCCCCTTCCGTTCCTCGGCGTGGGAAGGGGTGACTTGTCGCGAGGCCGAGGTGCTCTCTATAACGCCCTGCTCTCAAAGAGGTCCGCTCCCCTTCCCACGCCGAGGAACGGAAGCGGCTAGGGGTTAGGTTCGTTTGCCCTCCACTCCCGCTACCGTCATACTGGCCATATGGAAAACTGGCACGATCCCGACTATGAAATGATTGCCGCGCTCTACGCAGCGGAATTCCCGCCCGCCGACATGGACGACCCCGATGCAGCGTTTCTGCTCGCCTTTGCGTCGCGGACGGGCGGACCGGCGCTCGATCTCGGCTGCGGCGCGGGGCGATTCCTCGTTCCACTCGCCGAAGCGGGCTACGCAGTGACGGGCGTGGATACGTCCGCCGCGATGCTGGAAGAGGCGAGCGCAGCAGTCGCGGAAGCTGGGTGTGCCGACAAGGTGACGCTTCGGCAGGACGATTTTCGCTCGCTCGCGACGCTCAGCGATGCGCGGTTCGCACTCGCCTTCTGCGCGCAGAACACTTTTCTGCACATGCCGGACACCGCGTCGCAGCAGGTCGCGCTGCGGGCGATTGCCGCCCACCTCCGACCGGGCGGGCTGCTCCTGCTCGACTTGATCCACCCGAACCCGGAACTGCTCGGCGCGTACTACGGCGCGATCACACACGAAACGGCGTTCGAGAGCGCTGACGGGGAGCGCGTGGATCGCTTCGTCTCCGCCTTCTACCGTGCGGCGACGCAGACCGTCGAGGCGACCTGGTTCTACGACCTCACCGCGCCGGATCGCACGCTTTCGCGCATCGTCGTGCCCTTCTCGATGCGGCTGATCGGCCGCTATGAAATCGAACTGCTCCTGCATGGCGCGGGCTTTACCGTCGAAGCGATCTACGCCGATCCCGACCTGACGCCTCTCGATGACGGCGCGGACCGGATGCTCGTCGTCGCGGTGCGTGGGAAGGAGTCGTAAATGGGCGAGATGCGGCAGGAATTGTATCTGATCGCGGACGAGATGCGCGGGATGGCGACGCTCGGCAAGGAGTTTGCGGGGAACGTGTACGAGGTGGAGCGGGCGCATCGGATGGCCGAACTGGCGGCGAAGGTCGCCGCGCTCGCTGATGAGGGGACACTCGCGGATGTGCGGGCCGTCTTCGACGCGGAGCCGTGGCATCGCATCTCACCCGCCATCGGCGTGGAGGCCGCCGTCTTCGATGCGCGGGGCGACCTGCTGCTCGTGCAGCGCAAGGACAATGCCCATTGGGCGCTACCGGGCGGGATCGCGGAGATCGGGCAGATCCCGGCGGAGGCGGCATTGCGCGAGTTGTGGGAGGAAGCGGGGCTGCGCGGCGACGTGCGGCGACTCCTCGGCGTCTTCGATGGCCGGCTTTGGGGGTCGCGATCCAGGGTGCATCTCATCCATTTCGTTTTTCTAGTCGCGTGCGCGGAAACTGCGCCCGTTCCCGGCGTGGAGATGCTGGATGCCCGGTTCTTCGCGCCCGACGCGCTGCCGGAGCCGATGCATCGGGGGCACGGCGAGCGGGTACCGAAATGCCTCGACCTCGCGCGCACCGGCGAGACGTATTTCGACCCCGCAGCGTCCAATGACCGCGCGATGCCGATGCATCAGCGGCCCACTGGCACTTAATTATGGTATGGTGCGCGCAGTGATCCGCTTGTGCAGCCTTTGGGAGCGATTTATATGCAGAAATTCTGGCACATCCCCGTCTATCCCCGCCCGCGCCATATCTCCCTGACCTCCTTGCCGACCTGGGACGAGCATGACCGAACCGAGCGCGTGATGATCCAGAGCGATGAAACGCTCCGCACGCTTGCGCCCGCGTGGGCATTCACGCTCTTCTCGCTGCTTGGCTTCTTCCTGCTCGTCGCGCTTTTCGGTTACGTCCTCAAATAGTCGCCGCCGTCTGCCGCCGTATTCTCAGTTGTCGCGCGAGCGAACACTCGCGTACACCGGGGTGCGCTCCACCGGGACGGTGTTCGGCACGGGCAGGGTGATGCTAGCCAGCGTGACTTCCTGACCGGCGAGTGCGGACGATGGGAGGGGCGGGCGCATGCGGAAGGTGGCGATCTGTTCCGCCCAGCCGAGGCGATAGGGGAGCGGCTTCACTCGCTCGTTCAGGGTGACGGCGAGGCCGGCGGGCGTCATGCGCAACACGGCGTAGGTCAACTGATACTGCGGGATGAAGACGGGCGGCAACTTCAGCCGCGTCGGCAGCCGGACGATCTTGCGCATCCAGGTGCCCGTGTTAACGAACGCCGTGCGCCGCTCGCCGATGACGTATTCCTCCAACTCGGCGATGTGATTGTGCCCATACACGAAGACATCCATCGCCGCCGCGCCGGGAGCCCGCCGGGCAGCATGGCGGTGCATCGGTTGGCGCTCGCCCGCGAGAAAGGATCGGCACGAGGAGCGGTAGTGCTCTTGGCCCTCCGCGACGATCTGCAACGGTTCGTGAAGGCCGGTACGTCGCCGCCAGCGCGTGAAGTCGTGCCGCAGCATCAGCAGCACAAGCCCGAGTACAACGACGACATCGAGGAGCAGGAAACCGAAGATTTGCCCGATCCGCCCGGCGGAAAACTCCGGCAACCGCCCCTGCGAAAGGCGGATGATCGCGTTATTAAGAAAGCGCAGCGCGAAAAGGATGACGATGGCGGGCAGGAGCACATAGCGCACAAACCGCCGCGCCTGCCGGTAAAAGTAGTTGGAGAAGAGCCACCACGCCACCAATTCGAGCGGGTAAATGTTGTCAATGTCGGAGAGCGTCGTCGCGTCGTCCGGCCCGGCGAAGCGGCCGAGCGGTTCAATCCGGTTGACGAGTTGCGTGACGATATGCGTGCCGACCGGGACGATCAGCGGGTGACCGTAGTCCACGATCGCGTTCTGGCTGTCCTCCTCGTTGCCGTGCTCCGCGTAGACCGTCAATTCGCCGCCGTCCGACGCGAAGCGATGTTCGTAGCCGAGCGCAACATCGTGGACGATGCCCCGCGCGATCAAGTACGTGCCGATCGCCGCATTCCAACCCGTCTCGCTGTCGTGGTTACCGACGGTGTAGACGGTGCGATGGCCGGGCCGGGCATTCCAGGCGCGCAGCCGCGTGAACAGCGCCGCGTGATCCGGGTGCTCGACGACCGCCTGCGCGCGATTGCCGCCCGGCGGCGGCGTCACTTGCAGGAACTCGAAGAAATCGCCGTTGATGAGGATCGTCACCGGTTCAGGCTCGCGGTCGAGATCATCGAGGAGCGCGATCAGTTCGGCGTGGCAGAAGAAATCTTCCTGCCCGGGGTCGCCGCCGATATGCAGGTCGCTCAGGGCGACGAGCACGCCACCCCGCCCCTCCGCATTCGTTTCCACGATCGCCGGGAGCGCGACGACATGCGGCGCGTCCATCGCCGGCGTGCGGCTCATTCCATTGTTTCCCATGCGCTCCGTTCCCATGCCCATCGTATCGCCCCACCCGCGCGATACTGCGCGCCTAACGTGTTCTCTTTTGCAGTAGCGATGCCAGCGCCATCGCGATGACCACCGCGTCCTTGCCCCGTATTGTATGCCCCGTCGCCGTCTGCCAATAGTAGTCAGCCATTGCACGAGCGCATGATGCACCGCGCGTTTCTTTCTGTCTAACCGCCACGCGCTACCGTCTCCTTCGTCCCATCAGCGATGTTTCAGACATCCTTCATCTTCGCTTCAGCATCGGTGCGTACTATTAATCAGAGCCGCTCGATACCCGCCGATTGGGTGATGGAGTACCTACCCATTCAGGTAGCCGCAATACTGGTCAGATGGGCATAGGAACGGCGGGAAAAACCTGTCATGCTGCACGTAGGAACAAATCATGCGTAGCGAACGTTACATACGGTGAGCGGCGCACGACGCCGTTGCGATCAGATGGACGGAGGCATATATCATGGACAAGACGGTTTCGGTCCAATCGCTGGTGGTGGAGAAATATACGCAACTGCTCCACGCCGCCGCCAAGCGCCGTGACGCTTTTCTCGGCAAGACGACGCCGATCCCGGTTGTTGTCCGACCGTCGCAACCGATCCGGGTGCCGGTTAGCCGTCGTCGTCGCGTCTATCCGTAGCGCCGCGCGAGCGAAGCAGACAGAAGGGTCTGCCGCCCGCCCGCCGGATGTCTCACGGGTTTCCTATAGACGAGCCGCGCACTATCGTGCGGCACAAAGCCCGACCACAAGCGGTCGGGCTTCCTTTTTTAGGGGCCGAGGGCTCCGGGCACCCTTTCTGGGCGAGATGAGGACTGGGCAAGAGAAAGCCAGCGTGTGATGCATCCACGCGTTTCAGTCCCCCTACGCATCGCGTATACTGCTTCGTCAGTGACGTATTCGCAGGAGGGGGCAGTATCATGACACACCGACTGTCGCGCGCCCGGCGCATGGGGTCTCGAACGCGGTTTCAATTCGCTCGTGCATGTGTCGGTGCGTTCGTCGCGTTCGCGCTGCTCGCCATCGCAGGCGTCGCGGCGTATCCGACGACGGACGGGCCGCAAGTCCTGGTGGACACGGTCTCGGTGGCGCCCGGTATGTCGGTGACGGCGACCCTGAACCACTTTCAACCGAGCCAGCACGTTTCCCTCCATCTGCGCCAGTCGCAGTTCGGGGATCAGGGGACGCTCGTCGCGAGTTTCCCCAGCACTGTGGACGCCATTGGAAGCGGTACGGTGATCGTGGCAACTGCCGGTCTGCCCATCGGCAACTATACTGTGAGCGTTTCGGTTGACGGGTCAACCGGCGATGTGGAGGGCGCGATCAGCGCGTTTGCCGTGGTTGATCCGGGCTTCGTAGGACCGCGATTCGTCCGCACGGGTTCCCAACCGGGCGATTGACGCCGGGGTTGCGCACTTTCCCCTGGTGACGGCGGGCTTTAGCCTGCCGCATTCGCGCGTTGCACGGAAGGGATACCCCGCTGTCAGTATTAACGAATCAGCCGGATGTACGGGCAATCTGGGTCGTCGGCCACCGCAACCCGGACACGGACTGCACCGTCGCCGCGATGACCTATGCCACGCTCAAGCAGTCGCAGGCGGACGGCACGACGCTCTACATCCCGGCGGTGCTCGGGCCGCTGAACCCGGAGACGCGCGCCGTCCTCGCGCGCTTCGGCGAACTCGCGCCGCTCGCGCTGAGCGATGTGCTCCCGCGCGTGCGGGACATCATGACGATCAATGTCCGCTCTGTCACGGACGGCGCGACCTTCCGGGATGTGGCGGCGCTGATGCAGGCGCATCATATCCGCACGGTGCCGGTCATCGGGCCGGACTACCGATTGCGCGGCGTCGTCACGGTGGACGAGATCGCCGACCGCTATCTGGACGAACTGCAACGGGGTGAGCGGCACGGGCGCCCTCTGGGCAGCATGCCCGCGACGGTGCGCGACCTGATGCGCGCCGATGTCGCGACGGTCAGCGCGGATGTGCTGATCGAGGAGGCGCAGCGCGTGTTGATCGAGGCGCGGGGCCGCAGCCTCGTCGTCGTGGACGATGACGACCGGGTCGTCGGCCTCGCAACACGCACGGACTTCCTGCGCCGCCAGCGCCGCCAGATCATTTTGGTGGACCACAGCCAGCGCGCCCAGTCCGTCGAGGGGCTGGAAACGGCGGAGGTCGTCGAGGTCGTGGACCATCACAACATCGGCGATGTGACGACGGGTGCGCCGATCTTCTACCTCGCCGATCCCGTCGGCGCGACGGCGACACTGGTCGCGGAGATGTACCTCGACCCGGAGCGCTGGTTCCACCTGCCGCACCCGGATCGTATCGCGCTGGACGAGACGACGGCAGGGCTGCTCCTCAGCGCGATCATCTCCGACACGCTCCTGCTCCGCTCCCCGACGACGACGGTCCGGGACCGCCGCGCGCTCGCCACGCTGGTCGAGCGGACGGGGATCAACGCCGAGGCGCTGGCGCAGGAAATGTTCGCGGCGCGCTCCGACATCTCGGCGCGTACGGCGGAAGAACTGGTCGGCAACGACTACAAGCCCTACGCGTTCGGCGGCAAGGCGGTCGGCGTCGCGCAGGTGGATGTGACGTCGCTGGACGCCGTGCGCGGGCGGTACGACGAATTGCGTGACGCACTGACGGCGGTCAAGGCGCGGCAGGGGCTGGATGTCTACGTGCTGATGATGACGGACATCATCGGCGAGGCGACCGACCTTCTGTTCGACGCGGAAAGCCGCCCGATTGTCGAGCGTGCCTTCGGCGTACAGGCGACGGACGGCTACCTGCACCTCCCCGATGTCGTTTCCCGCAAGAAACAATTGATCCCGCCGCTCTCCGCCGCCCTGTAAGAATGGTAGCGTAGGCTTATGAACATTAACAACTTACTCCGGCAATCGGGTGGAGTAGGTTTCCGGATGCCCTCCGGGCGGCATGCCAGACTCACAGGTTGAAACCCTGTGCCACCGAGCCATTACCCGATTCAGTTATTAATGTTCATAAGTCTACGCTACCGGATTATGTGCGCTCCCAGCGATAGTCGCCGTCCGCCGCGATGATACGGCCCCACGCCGGAAAATGCTCGTGCGTGAAGATGATTGTCGCATCGGTCGGTACGGCTGCGGCGAGGAAGCGCTCGCGCGAGGTGCGCATCGTCGGGAGATCAACCCACGGCGACGCCCAATCGCGGTGGCTGATCTCGGACGGGTGATGGAAAAGATCGCCGAGCGCATAGAAGCGCGCGCCGCCGGAGTCGAGGCGGACGATGGAATGCCCCGGCGTCTCGCCCGGCGCGTGGAGCATCGTCACGCCGGGCACGACTTCCCGATCGCCGTCCGCGAGGTCGAGGAGTCCTTGTCGCTCGACCGCGCCGAGTCGGGCGGCAAGGTCGTATTCCGGCTTGTCGCGTCGCGGGTTCCCCTCCCAATCCGCCCGGCCGATCAGATGACGGGCATTCGGGAATCGCAGGTCGTTGCGCCCGCCGTGTTCGGCGACAACGCCTGCGAAGTGGTCGTCGTGCGCGTGCGTAATCAGAACGTGCGTGACCTCCTCGGGCCGGACGCCGATGCTGGCGAGTCCCGCCGCCATTCCCGGCGTCCGGGTGAGGCCCGGCCACTTGGTGGCGAAATGGTCGTTCCACGCCGACCCCGGATCGTCGTATGCGGGGTCAATAAGAATGGACGCATCCCCCAACCGAATGTGGATGACCATCTGGCCGCTGTTCAGGCGGTCGTCGGCGTCCGTCTCGCCCTGCGCGCGGATCCATTCCGCTTCCGGCGGCGGGAAGACCGACGCGACTGGGATCGGGATGATCCCATCGTTGATCACCGTGACTGTCGCGTCGCCGATCCGGCGCGAGGAGACGTACGAGTCGGTTGATGGCTGGGCCATGCGGGTTTTCTCCTTTTTTGAAGCCGATCCGACGCTCCAATTAGCGTACTACAAACACCCGCGAACCCGACGAAAAAGCGGCGGCGCCACCTGATACGCACACGACACGTGTGTTATGCACCACCGTACGTTCGCTCTTGCTCGTGTGTGCTATACTTCAACCTACGGTAAATAGGTATGCGAACGGCGCGATGGCGCGATCGGCGATCTTTTGGCATAAGTGGTGTCGTTTCGCGCATGCCAGGGAGCGAAAGGGGGCAGCCCAAAAGGATGCGGCTTTCTCGTACCAATTTTGCGGTACGCATCCAGTGGTGGTCGGTGGAACAAGGGAGGAATGCATGGCAACGATGGCAGCAGGTGCGGGCGGGGAAAGCGAAGTTCTCAGCCAGCGGAAGATCTTTTCGGTGATCGGCGCCTCGTCGGTCGGCACGATGATCGAGTGGTACGACTTCTACATCTTCGGCAGCCTCGCGACGGTGATCGCGGCCCACTTCTACCCGAGCGGCAACGCGACAGCGGCGCTGCTCGCGACGCTCGCCACCTTCGGCGCGGGGTTCGCCGCCCGCCCCTTCGGCGCGCTCGCCTTCGGCCGGATCGGCGACCTGATCGGCCGGAAATATGCCTTCTTGTTCACCCTGCTCATCATGGGCGGCGCGACCTTTTTGATCGGCCTGCTGCCGGACTACAACAAGATCGGCATCGCCGCCCCGCTCATCCTCGTGACGATCCGCATCATCCAGGGCCTCGCGCTTGGCGGCGAGTACGGCGGCGCGGCGGTCTATGTCGCGGAGCATGTGCAGGGAAACCGGCGCGGCTTCTACACCAGTTTCATCCAGACGACCGCCACACTCGGCTTGTTCATCTCGCTGATCGTCATCCTCGTCTTCAGCGAGAACATGTCGGACGCCCACTGGAAGTCATACGGCTGGCGGATTCCGTTCCTGCTCTCGTCGGTGCTCGTCATCGTCTCGCTCATCATCCGTCTGCGGCTCAAGGAATCACCGCTCTACGCGCAACTGAAGAGCGAGGGCAAGACCTCCAAGGCGCCGATCGCGGACAGCCTCGGCTCCAAGGCGAAGTGGCAGACGATCCTGCTGATGCTCTGGGGTGCGACGGCGGGGCAGGCGGTTGTCTGGTACACGCCGCAGTTCTATGCTTCGACCTGGCTCCAGAACAAGGCGATCGCGGGCGTCAATTTCGTGGACACCAACTGGATCATCGCCATCGCGCTCGCGCTCGGCACGCCCTTCTTCATCGTCTTCGGCGCGCTCTCCGACCGGATTGGCCGCAAGCCGATTATCATGGCGGGCTGCTTCCTCGGAGCGGTGCTAACGATCCCGATGTTCTACATCATGCGCCAGTTCACCCCGGTCAAGGGGCACTACAACCCGGTGGTGCTCGTCCTCTGCGAATGGGTGCTCATCATCCTCGTCACGATGGTCTACGGGCCGATCGCGGCCTTCCTCGTCGAGTCCTTCCCATCGAAGGTGCGGTATACGTCGGTTTCGTTGCCATACCACATCGGCAATGGCTACTTCGGCGGCTTCCTGCCGCTGATCGCGACAGCGGTATTCGCAAGCTCGGCGGCGCTGAACGCGGATAAGACCCCGAAGCATCCCAACCTTGTTGACAAGGCGCCATATATGGGCCTGTTGTTCCCCGTCACGATTGCGGCGATCACCTTCATCGTCGGCACGCTGCTCTTACGGGAAACGAAAAACAACTCGATGGACCTACAGGAGACGAACCAGCGCAGCTATTCGCCCGGCATCTTCTGGTCGCTGATCGGCCTTTCCGTTGCGGTGCTCCTCGCTGCGGATCACTGGCTGACGCCAACGCTCAACACGAGCACCTTCAATGTCCAGTGGTTCTTCCGCATCCTCGCGCTCATCGTTGTCGCTGCCGGCGCGCTCTTCGCATTCCTGAAGCGTAGGAGTGAGGAGGAAGGTGGTCGGATC
Organism: Thermomicrobiales bacterium; assembly: GCA_038231255.1. Classification (GTDB taxonomy): domain Bacteria; phylum Chloroflexota; class Chloroflexia; order Thermomicrobiales; family JALYUS01; genus JALYUS01. The sequence continues at coordinate 23,711 of JBBRLR010000073.1, forward strand.
GCGTTGAGCGGGGACTAGGTTTTCCTCACCCCTGGCCCCTCTCCATTGCGATGGAGAGGGGTGTCTTCTCTGAGGGGATTATTTTTCCTTTGAGGGTCAGGAAAAGAAGGCGCGCAACTCCGCGTACGTCTCGTCGGGCGCTTCCTCGGCGAGGTAGTGGCCGGAGTCAAGGGCGCGACCCCGAACGTCGTCCGCCCAGTCGCGCCAGATCGCTAACACGTCGTACCACTTGTCCAATGCGCCGCGACGGCCCCAGAGGGCGAGCGTCGGGCAGGCGATGCGTCGAGCGCCGCGATCCGCCTCGTCGAGCGCGAAGTCCATCGTCGCCCCGGCCCGGTAGTCCTCGCACATCGCATGGATCGTGTCCGGGTTGCGGACGCAGCGGAGGTAATCATCCAAGGCCTCCGGCGCGAACAGATCACGAGTCCCATGGAAATAATAATTCTCCGGGTTCGCCCCGATCAGCCGCTCCGGCAAGTCGTAGGGCTGTGCGAGAAAGAACCAGTGCCAGTAGCCGAGGCCGAACTTCATATCGGCGCGCCGGAAAACCTCGCTCGTGGGGATGATGTCGAGCACGGCCAGTTTCTGCACGCATTCCGGGTGATCGAGCGCCATCCGGTAGGCGCAGCGGCCACCCCGGTCATGCCCGGCAACGAAGAAACGGTCGAAGCCGAGGTGACGCATCACCGCGACCTGATCCCGCGCCATCGCGCGTTTCGAGTACGGCGCGTGGTCGGGCGTCGTCGGCGGCTTGCTGCTGTCGCCGTAGCCCGTCAGGTCAGCGGCGACGACGGTGAAGTTCTCGGCAAGGCGCGGGGCGATTTTGTGCCACATCACATGCGTCTGCGGATGCCCGTGGAGTAGCAGAAGCGGCGGGCCGCTGCCGCCGTGCCGCACCCGAATCGTCGCCGCGTCGGTCTCGATCATCGTCAGGTCGAATCCCTCGAACATGTTCCATCCCTCCCGTGCCCTTGCTGTCAGCCTTTCTGCGCGTTAGTGTCGCACCCGGCCACGGTGGCCGCAATCCGCAGAGAACCTAACCCCCCGGCCCCTTCCGTTCCTCGGCGTGGGAAGGGGTGTCTTCTCGTAGAAACTTGTAGCATTTCTCTGAGCGCCACGGCCCCTCGACAGACTCCCCTCCCCTTCCTCGCGGGAAGGGGCCAGGGGTTAGGTTCCCCGCATCCGTATTTTCCACGCGCTGTAGCCTATGTGACGCGCCGTCCACCGATTCGTGTTGTTATCCCCAC
>JBBRLR010000074.1:0-23958 GCA_038231255.1 Thermomicrobiales bacterium
GGTACCTACGCCTACTTCTGCGCCATCCACCCGATCATGACCGCCGAAATCGTCGTCAAGTAGCGCCGAAGACCGAAGGGAGCAGACTATGACCGCACACGACCGACACGATCATCACCACTTCGCGCGCCTCGCCGGTGGGACCATTGGCACGGACGGCGACACGGGCGAACAGAGTAGCGATGGCATTGATCGCCGCGGCTTCCTCAAATGTATGGCGTGGGCCGGTACCGGCGTCGTCTGGACAATGACGGGCGGCATCCTCACCGCTTGTGCCATTGGGGGATCATCGTCCAAGGGGGATTTCACCTTTGCGCAGGTCAGCGACAGCCATATCGGCTTCAACAAGGAGCCGAACGCCGATGTCACCGCAACGCTCAACGAAGCGATCGGCAAAGTGAATGCGCTCCCGAAACAACCCGAATTTATTCTCCACACCGGCGATCTCAGCCATCTCTCGAAGCCGGAGGAGTTCGATACGGTTGACCAGGCATTGAAGAGCGCCAAGACGAGCAAAGTCTTCTACACCCCCGGCGAGCACGATGTCTTCAGCGACAACGGCAAGATGTACCTCGACCGCTACGGGAAGGGGACGCAGGGCGGCGGCTGGCAGAGTTTCGACTTCAAGGGCGTCCATTTCGTCGGCTTGGTCAACGTCCTCAATCTCAAAGAGAATGGTCTCGGCACGCTCGGCCCGGCGCAACTGGCGTGGCTGCAAAAGGATGTCGGGCCGCTTTCCAGTAGTACGCCGATCGTCGTCTTCGCGCATATCCCGCTCTGGACGATCTATCCCGAATGGGGCTGGGGCACCGATGACAGCGAGCAGGCGCTCAGCTACCTGAAGAAGTTCGGCTCAGTCACGGTGCTGAACGGACATATCCATCAGATACTGCAGAAGGTGGAGGGGAACATCACGTTTCACACGGCGCGTGGCACGGCCTTCCCGCAGCCCGCGCCGGGGACCGCACCCTCGCCCGGCCCGCTGAAGGTGCCCGCCGACCAACTACGGAGCACGCTCGGCATCGCAAGCGTGAACTATGTCGAGCACAAGAGCAACCTCGCCATTGTAGATACGACGCTGGGTTGACCGAACCCCCGGCCCCTTCCCGATACTGCCTAAAAGGCGCCCGGAAGGGAAGGCAAAGAGAGAATCAGAAAGGATGAGACAGGCATGACAGACCGTGAGTTTATGCAACGAGGACGAAAAGCTTTCTCCCGGCGGCGTTTCCTCGCCGGGGCCGCAATGAGCGCTGGGGCGGCGTTGCTTGCGGCGTGCGGCGGGAGTACGAAGGCGACCGATGTACCCGCGCCGACCAAAGCCCCGGCCGCCGCGCCAACAACCGCGCCTGCCGCTCCGGCAGCCGCCTCATCAAGTGCATCGGGAGCGACAACAACGAGCGCCAGCGCACCGGCGGCAACCACAGCAAGCGCGACGACGGCGAGTGGGAGCGTCGCGGCGGGGACGGCACGGGCAACGGCGCCCGTCGCCGCCACTGCCGCTGCGGGTAGCGCCAGCGCCCCAACGACGCAGGCAGCGATCAACATGCCCAAGGCGTACATCGGGTTGTTCAAGGACAACACCGTCGCCGTCTTCGACACGATGACGAACAAAGTCCGCACGACCATCCCGATCCCGACTGGGCCGCACGGCATCGTCCTGACGCCGGACGGCAAGACCGTCTACGTCAGCAGCGACGGTGCGACCGTCGTCAGCGTCATTGATACCGCGACAGACAAAGTGACGGCGAGCATCGAGGTTGGCCAGGCGCCGCACGGGTTGGCGATCACGCCGGACGGCAAGACCGTGCTCGTCGCGGGCTTCGGCACGAATCAGGTGATAGTGATTGATGTCGCGACGAACAAAGTTTCTGGGCAGGTCGCTGTGCCGCAGCCGCACAATATCGCTATTACGCCGGACGGTAAGATCGCGTACGTGGCGGCGCAGCAGCAGGGCGCGACGGCGCTCGCCATCCTGAGTATCGCGGAAAAGAAGCAGACCGGGAACGTCCCGGTAGAGAAGACGCCGCGCGCCCTGAACTTCGACATGAAAGGTAAGCAGCTTTACTTCACGCTCGCCGGGGTGGACGCCGTGCAGATACTCGATGTGGCGACGAACAAGGTGACGGGTCAGATCGCCGTCGGCGCGTCGCCGCACCACCCGCTCGTCACGGCGACGGGCGAGTATGGCCTCGTCGTCAGCCAGGGGCCGGGCGAACTCGCCATCTGGGCGCCGGACGCCAACAAGGTCACGGGCACAGTGAAGGTCGGCACGATGCCGCACTGGATCGCCACCAGCAGTGATGGCGACACCGCGTACGTCACGAACGAAGCCTCGAACGACTTGACGATCGTCAATGTCGAGACGCAGAAGGTGATCGCGACCGTCCCGGTCGGCAACGCGCCGCGCAAGATCGTGTTGCAACCGGGGATGATTATGCAAGCCGCAGTGGCCCCGGCGGCGAGCGCATCTACGGCTCCTGCGGCGTCATCCGCCGCAGCCGCTCCGGCAACGGCGGGCGCGAACAGTGTGGCGATCGCGAACTTCGCCTTCGCGCCGCAGAGCATTACCGTCGCGCCTGGCCAGACGGTAACATGGACGAACAAGGACAGCGTGGCGCATACCGTGACGGAAGATAAAGGTGCGTGGGATTCCAAGAGCCTCGCAGTCGGCGCGACCTTCCCGCACAAATTCGATCAAGCCGGGACGTTCACGTATCACTGCACGATCCACCCATTTATGACTGGCACGGTCGTGGTGAAGGGCTGAGCGGTATGATTGGGACAAACCTCACCCCCTGGCTCCTCTCCTTTGCTTGTCAGCAAAGGAGAGGAGGGGGGAAATGCGGGAAGAAATGCAGAGAACGCATGCAGGATATTCCGACCTCATCTCCCCTCTCCATTGCCTGGGCAATGGAGAGGGGGCGCCCTCTGGGCAGTGGGAGGTGAGGTTCCCATGAGTACGGCCCACCTCGTCCGGCCCTACGGTGATCTGAGCGACGAAGAACTGATGGCGCATATCGCCGCCGGGGAGCAGGAAGCGCTCGCGCCGCTCCATAGCCGGTATGCCGCGCTGATCTTCAACCTTGCCGCGCAGACGCTCGACCGCGCCGCCGCCGAGGAGATCGTGCAGGATGTCTTTCTGGTCGTTTGGCGCAAGGCGGGCACGTTCGATCCGGCGCGCGGTGCGTTCCGTCCGTGGGCGCTCAGGATCGCGCACCTGCGGATCATCAATGAACTACGTCGCCGGGGACGCCGACCGGATACTGTCGCGGATCCCGATGGATTACGCCTGGCGACGCAGGCGGACGACAGTCTCCCGCCGGATGAAGCGGCGTGGCGCGAGTATCGCCGCTCGGTGGTGCAGGAGGCTGTCACGCACTTGCCGCCGCCGCAGCGGCAGGCGCTCAGCCTCGCCTTTTTCGACGACCTGACGCACGAGCAGATCGCCACCTTCCTCAATGTACCGCTCGGAACGACCAAGACGCGCATCCGCGCCGGATTGCAGAAGTTACGTGTCTACCTGGCGCCAATGCTGATCGTCGTACTGACGCTTCTGGCGGGGTTGCTCGCTGCGCTCGGCATCCGCGATCACAGGCAGCAGGCGACGGCGCAGACCGAGTTGCGCGCCCTGCATCTCGTCACGTCGAGCGATGTGACGCCGCTCCGCCTCATTGTCGCGCCCGGTTTTTCGGCGAAGACGCACGCCACCTACCGGGGGCGCCCCGGCGAAACGCTCGCGGTGATGACCTTCGAGGACTTTGCCCCCGCCCCGGTCGGCCAGCGTTACCAGGTCTGGGCGCGGCACAACGGGCAATGGGTATCGCTCGGCACGATGGAGCCGGACGCCGACGGAAACGCGTTGCGCATCATCGAGAACCCGGCGAACGTGACGCCACCCGAGGCCTTGCAGGTAACGCTTGAACCGGCACGCGGCAGCCCGACACCGAGCGGCCCGGTCGTCGTCTCGTGGTCAGGACCATAATGGGATGAACAAACAAAAGGGCGCACGGCTGTGCGCCCCTACCAAATCTGACTACTGACTACTGACTGCTCGTTACGCGCTACGCGGCTTTCTTGGTCGCGATCGTTAGTTCGAGCTTGATCGTGTCGGAGGCGCTGACGAAGTTCGCGATGGTTGGAGGCTTCATATCGAAGTCCGCGAACTTGAAGGAGGTGACTGCCGTGCCATTGATCGTGTCGCCCTGCATCGTCGCAGTCGTATCAAAGGTCATCGGCTTCGTGACGCCGTGGATGGTCAGGGTGCCGAGCAGTTTGAATGTCGCTTGCTGGCCGTCCTTGAGCGGCCCATTCCAGCCATCAACGCCGGTGATCGTGAAGGTGGCGAGGGGAAATTTCGCGGTTTCCAGCGTGTTCATCTGGATGTAGTTGTCGCGGCGCGCCTGGTCGCTCTTCATTGTGCGCAGATCCACCTCGAACGTGGAGCCGGCGGTCGGTTTGCCGTCCTGCCCGAGCACGAGCTGGCCTCGGAAGGCGTTCGTGGTGTGAACCGCGTCGCTGTTCGTCGGCAGGCTGGCGAGTTTCTCGTTTACGGTCGTCTTTGCCTGCGACTTGTCTGCCACGATGACGTACGCATTCGCGCCCGCCGGAATCGTGCCGACCGGGCCACCGGCGGCGACGCTCGAGCCGCTCGGTGCCGTGCTCCCGGCTACGGCGCTTGCCGCCGGCGCGGTGCCACTCACGACACTGCTCCCCGCCGTGGTCGGACGCGCCGGTGACGCCGCGCTCGTCGCCGCTGAACCAGCCGCCACTGTGGCCGTTGCCGCAGGCGTCGGTGCCACACTGGCCGTCACCGCCGTGGTGGGGGCGACCGTTGCGCCGGTTGCGACGCTCGTGCCGGCGGGACTGGAGAAGGCGGCGACCGTCGCGATACGTGTCGGCTGCGTTTGTCCAGGGAGCTTATCGCCCTTGCCCGCAAGCCAGATGCCGAATGCGGCGATGATGAGTAACGGGATGCCGATGCCTGCGCCGATCATTGCTTTCCGGTTCATTCTGTCTCCTTGCCCAAAAATACAAAGTACGCGTGCCGTCACACATTCCATACGCTGAAATGCCCGCTATCGGATGACGCGCACTGTACGGAGCGGAGTATCGAAGGTGGCTCATGCCAATACAAGCGCTCGTAAAGAAACCCACCGATAATTTTACAGATGACGGAACCGTCACCCAATTGGGCGAGAAGGTGCAGGTAATTGATTGCTGCTGCCGCCAGTGTTAGGATACAGGCGCTGACGTACAGCGTACGTACGGTTGAGGAGGGACACAGGTGCGGAATTGGCTCCGCTTCGGGATGCGGGTGAAGCGCTATTTGCTCGCGCTCGCACTCGGGATCACGCTGACGAGCCTGGCGATCGCCATGGCGCTCGCCACCCTCTACCGCAATGTCGATTTTCCCGGCTATAGCACGGATCTCGTGCGAACGATCACGCTGCAATTCATCCCGCACCCGTGGCGCGAGGCGGTTGTCGCGGCACTCGGGTTCACCGTGATCGGCGGCAGCGTTTACTACCTCAGCCACTCGCTGCTCATCCCCCTGCTTGCCGGGCGGACGGGGCGGATTGGGGACATTCTGTACGACTACCGGTTCGGCAAGCGCGGCCCGAAAATCGTCGCGATCGGCGGTGGTACGGGGCTGCCGACGCTGCTGCGCGGCCTCAAGGAGCGCACCGGCAACCTGACCGGAATTGTCACGATGGCCGACGATGGCGGCAGCACGGGTCGGCTGCGCGAGGAGTTCGGCATCCTCCCGCCCGGTGACTTCCGCAACTGCATCGCCGCCCTTTCTGACGCCGAACCGTTGATGCAGGAACTCTTCCAGTATCGCTTCGAGAAGGACGGCTCCGGCCTGCACGGTCATTCGTTCGGCAACCTTTTCATCACCGCGATGGTCGGCGTGACGGGCGATTTCGAGCAGGCCGTGCTGGAATCGAGCCGCATCCTCGCGGTGCGCGGCACGGTTTTTCCGTCCACACTAGAGAACGTCCAGTTGCACGGCATCGCCGAGGACGGCACCGAACTGCGCGGCGAGTCCGAGATCGGTCGGGCGCACGGGCGCATCCGCAAAGTCTTCCTCCAGCCCGAGGACCCGCAGGGGTACATCCCGGCGGTGCAGGCGATTTGGGACGCCGACATGATTGTCTTCGGCCCCGGTTCGCTCTACACGAGCGTCGTTCCGCCGCTCCTCGTCGGCGACATCAAGCAGGCGATCAAGAACAACCCGACCGCGCTCAAGATCTACATCTGCAATGTCGCGACGCAACCCGGTGAGACGGACAACTTCGACGCGCTGGCGCATGTGCGCGCCTTGCAGGAGCAGATCGGCAAGCGCGTCTTCGATTACGTGCTCGTCAATTCGAACTTCGAGTCGCGGGACAAGATCAAGCCCGAATGGCGCGTAGACGCGGTGGACGCCGCGCGGCTCCAGGAAGAAGCGCGTTCGCTCGGTGTCAAGATCATCGAAGCCGATGTCGTCAGTGTCGCCAATCCCCTGCGGCACGACCCTGAGAAACTGGCGATGGCGCTGATGCAGCTCTACGCGGTGCGAAGCACCGGCCGCGCCGACCGCCCGGCAATCGTGCGCGACGAAGTTGTCGCGGTGAGTGCCGAGGCCCGCTGAGATATAAAGTCGGTTGCAAAATACACCAGAAATGAACCGCCAAAACGTCTATGCAATCATCTCTCTTCCCGCGCCTGAGACTGGGCTGGGTTCGCGTTGGTACGGAAGATGCAGCGACAATCGGTAGTCAGAAGTAGCGCGGAGATGGGAAGGGAATGATGACCAAGTCACTCGTCGCAGTTGTCAACGACGACACGCTGTTCCTCGAACTGATGCATGACCTCCTGACGCAGGAGGGGTATCGGGCGGTGATCTGGAAAGAGGGCGATAAGGCGTATGAGATGATTAAGGAGCACCGGCCGGTGCTCGTCGTCCTCGATATTCGCATGGAGCACCCTGATACGGGCTGGATGGTCCTTGAACTGATGCGCCTCGACCCTGAGACCGCGCACATTCCCGTCGTTATCTGCTCGGCGGATACGTCGCGCATCCGCGCTAAGGAAGCATACCTGCGCGAGAAGGGGTGCGCCGTCCTCGAAAAGCCCTTTCTTTTGGAAGATCTACTCGAAAAGGTTCAGGCATTCATCGGTCCGGCAAGCGAGCAATGAGCGGGCAGGTTGCCACCCCTATCACTCATTGCTCGTCGTGGGGTCGCGCCCATCCCCTCCGGTGGGGTATGCTGAGCGCCCACACGGGTTTTCGTGATCCGCGTGCGATAGATCAATGCGGCGAACACTGGGTTCGGATAGGAGGAGCGCGACTATGGTAGTCAAGGTCGGGATCAATGGCTTCGGTCGAATCGGGCGGCAAGTTTTCAAGACGATCTACGGCGGGTATGGGCCGGACGACGATAACCCCGATGGGTTGCTGCAAATCGTCGCGGTCAATGACCTGATGGACCTCCACACCATCGCCCACCTCTACAAGTACGATTCCACCTACGGCATCTCCGAGGAGGAGATCGAGGTCAGCGAGCGCGATCTGATTGTGGATGGCAATCCGGTCCACGTCTTCAGCGAGCGCGACCCCGGCAATATCCCGTGGCGCGATTATGGCGTGGACATCGTCATCGAGTCCACCGGCTTCTTCACGGACGCTACCAAGGCGAAGGCGCACATGAACGGCGGCGCGAAGAAAGTCATCATTTCCGCCCCCGCCACGAATGAGGACATCACGCTCGTCCTCGGTGTCAACCAGGAGAAATACGATCCCGCGCAGCATAACATCATTTCCAACGGTTCCTGCACGACGAACTGCATCGCGCCGACCGCGAAGGTGCTTCTCGACACCTTCGGGATCGTTAAGGGCACGATGGTCACCGTCCATTCGTACACGAGCGATCAGGTCCTCCTCGATGGACCGCACAAGGACCTCCGTCGCGCCCGGAGCGCCGGGCAGAATATCATCCCGACGACGACTGGCGCCGCCCGTGCGCTCTCGCTCGTCATCCCCGAACTGAAGGGCAAACTGGACGGCTACTCGCTGCGCGTGCCGACGCCGACCGTCTCGCTCCTTGACCTGACTGTCGAGACCGGGAGGGACACGACCGTCGAGGAAGTGAACAACGCCTTTCTGGAAGCGGCGGAAAACGAAGACAGCCCGCTCTTCGGCATTCTCGGCTACAGCGATGAGCCGCTCGTCTCGATGGACTACAAGCAGGACGACCGCTCCGCCATCCTCGACAGCCTTTCGACACTCGTCGTCGGCGGGAACATGGTGAAGGTCGTCGCGTGGTACGACAACGAGTGGGGCTACTCCTGCCGCCTCGCCGACCTGACAAATATGATCGCGGAAAAGGGTGGCTGGTAAGGAACCTAAACCCCCCGGCCCCCTTCCGTTCCTCGGCGTGGGAAGGGGGCCGGGGGGTTAGGTCAAAAGGGAGCGTGCGTGGCGATCAATAAGCAGACGATCCGCGATATTCCGCCCGCCGGCCTTGCGGGGAAGCGGGCGCTTGTGCGGGTGGATTTCAATGTGCCGGTGAGCGACGGCAGCGTCGGGGACACGACCCGGATCACGGCGGCGATCCCGACGATTCGGTTTCTGCTCGATGCGGGCGCAATTGTCGTGCTGATGTCGCACCTCGGTCGCCCGAAGGGTAAGGTGGACCCGGCGTTCAGCCTGAAACCGGTCGCGCCCGTGCTCGCGGAATACCTCGGCAGGCCGGTGCGGTTCGTGCCCGCGTCCGTCGGGGAGGAAGCGGAAGCGGCGGTGCGGGCGGCGAAGCCGGGCGACGTGCTGCTGCTGGAAAACCTGCGCTTCCACCCCGCAGAGGAGGCGAACGATGCCGCGTTCGCCGCGCAACTCGCCGCACTCGGCGATCTCTATGTCAACGACGCCTTCGGCACCGCGCACCGCGCCCACGCGAGCACGGAAGGCGTCGCGCACCTGCTGCCCGCCTACGCCGGTTTGCTGATGGAAAAGGAACTGGACGCGCTCGGTGGCTTGCTGGCCGGGGCGAAGCGGCCCTTTATCGTTGTCCTCGGCGGCGCGAAGATCTCGGACAAGATCGGCGTGATCGAGAACCTGATGGGCAAGGTGGACGGCTTCTGCATCGGCGGCGCCATGGCGAACACCTTCCTGCTCGCGCAGAACTACACCGTCGGCAAGTCACTCGTCGAGCCGGATGCCGTGGCAACGGCGCACGACCTGCTCGCGCGCACCTCGACCCGTCGCGTCGGGCTGCATGTGCCGACGGATGCCGTCGTTTCGACCCAAAGCGCCAGGGAACTGCTCGGCTCGCACGCGCCAGAACCGGTGACGCGCACCGTGAACATTGACGCGGTCGGGTCGGACGACGCGATCTACGACATCGGCCCGATGACTGCCTCGTATTACGGCAGCGTCGTCCGGGGCGCGCGCACCGTGCTGTGGAACGGCCCGATGGGGATGTTCGAAGTCCCCGCCTTTGCGCGGGGCACGATTACCCTCGCCCGCGCCGTCGCGGACGCCTCGGTGAAGGGGACGGTGAGCGTCGTTGGCGGCGGGGATTCGGTCGCCGCCATCGAAGAAGCGGGCGTCGCCGACAAGATCACCCACGTCTCGACGGGTGGCGGCGCATCGTTGGAATTCCTCGAAGGCAAGACGCTGCCGGGTGTCGAAGCATTGAAAGAGAAGTGAGCAGATGCGGACCCCGATTATTGCGGGCAACTGGAAGATGCACAAAACCTATGACGGCGCAATGGACCTTGTCGAGGCGTTGATGGACGAACTCGACAATGTCGAGGGCGCGGAAGTCGTGCTGTGCCCGCCATTTCCGTGGCTGCTTGCCGTCGCAGAATATCTGGAGGAGACACCGATCCTGCTCGGCGCGCAGGATTGCTACTGGGCGGACGAAGGGGCGTTCACGGGCGAAGTCTCGGCGTTGATGCTCAAGGACCTCGCGCAGTACTGTATCGTCGGCCATTCCGAGCGGCGCGCGCTTTTTGGAGAAGTGGACGAGACGGTGAACAAGAAGGTCCATGCGCTGCTCGGGCACGGCATCCGCCCGATCTGCTGCGTCGGCGAGCGATCCGAGGAGCGCGAAGCGGGCGAAACGGACACGTTTGTGAGCGGGCAGGTGCGCGCGGCCTTCGCGGACGTTTCGACCGAGGATGCCCTCAATGTCGTCGTCGCCTATGAGCCGATCTGGGCGATCGGCACGGGCCGCGCCGCGACCGCCGAGGAGGCGAATCGCGTCTGCGGCCTGATCCGCAAAGTAGTTGAGGCTATGTACGGCGCGCCGACCGCCGAGGGCATCCGCATCCAGTACGGTGGCAGCGTTTCCGGGCGCAACGCCGCCGAATTGATGGCGCAGCCGGAGATTGACGGCGCGCTCGTCGGCGGCGCGAGCCTTCGGGCCGACGAATTCGCGACGATTGTGCGTGCGGCGGCAGAGCGGTAAGCGAACCTCCCGACCGGCTCCTTGACGCAGTAACATGCGTGGCGTACGATGGCGGTATCGTTCCCGGTAACGTTACCGAAAGGCAGACGTCTAATCATGCGAGTGACGATCCGCGATGTCGCGTACCGTGCGGGAGTGTCGAACAATACCGTCTCCCGCGTGCTCAACGACCGCCCGGACGTCAGCCCCGCGACGCGTGTCCGCATCCAGAATGTGATCGAGGAACTGGGGTACCGCCCGAACAGCCTCGCGCGGTCCCTCCTGCGGCGCGAATCGCGCACGGTCGGCCTCGTCGTTACGGATTGCACGAACCCGAACACCGCCCGCCAAATCCGCGCTGTGCAGCAGATGATGGCGGCGGGTGGGTACGCCGTGCTGATTTTCGACACGCAGGAGGACGCTGCACGGCAGGAAGATGCGCTCCGGGTGCTGGAAGAAAAGGTGGTGGACGGCATCATTATCACGCCCGCGACGATCCGGGATGATGCGCTCACTCACCTCACGCAGCGGCTCCCCGTCACACTGCTCAACCGCGAAATGGATGGGCTGACCGGGTGCGATGTCGTCTTGAACGACAACCTCGAAGGCGCGCGCGTCGCCGTCGCGCATCTGATCGCGCACGGCCACACGCGGATTGGCTATGTCACCGCGATGCGCGATGTTTCGACTGTGCGCGACCGCTTGCGGGGCTATCAGGTTGCGCTGACGGACGCCGGCATCCCCTTCGACCCGCTGTTGGTCGAGCGCGGCCCGATCACGATCGAAGCGGCGGCGGTGGCGACCCTCCGGCTGCTGGAGCAGCAGCCCGTGCCGACAGCGCTGTTCGCGTACAACGATTTCATGGCGGTCGGTATCCTTTCCGCCTTGCTGGATGCGAACAGGCGCGTGCCGGACGATGTCGCGCTCGTCGGCTACGATGACATCGTCTACACGCCGTACTTGCGGGTGCCATTGACGACCATCGCGCAGCAGACGCAGGAGATGGGCGTCACGGCGGCGCGGTTGCTGATGGAGCGGCTCGCGGGGAGCGAGCGCCCGCCGCAGCGCGTAGTCTTCAAGCCGCACCTCGTCGTCCGCGCATCGTCGGGAGGTCCGCGATGACAACTGTTGCCCCGCCGCTCGTCGCGAAACCGCAACGGCAGACGATCGGGCAGTTCTTCGAGCGGCATATCGCCTATGTCCTTATTCTACCGACGCTGCTCGGCATCGCAATCGTCAATCTTTATCCGGTCGCGTACGCCTTCGTGATCTCCTTGCAGGAGAAGAAACTGAGCACGAGCGAGACGAAGTTCATCGGCTTCGAGAATTATCGCCGCATCCTGACAGACCCGGAGGTTTGGAATTCGATCCGGCTCTCACTCATCTTCACGGTGGCGTCGGTCGGGCTTTCCTTTGTGATCGGGCTGGCGCTCGCGCTCCTCCTCAACCGGCCGATGCGCGGGCGCGGGTTCATCCGCTCATTGTTCATCATCCCGTGGGCGATCCCGGCCTTCGTCGCCGCGCTGATCTGGTCTTGGATGTTCAACGATCAGTTTGGTATCTTCTCCGCGCTCCTGAAGCAGGTCGGCGTGTCGCACCCGCCGATTTGGTTGGACCGGAGCCACGCGCTCTGGTCGCTGATCGCCGTGATGACGTGGAAGAGTTTCCCGTTTCAGATGGTCGTGCTGCTCGCCGGATTGCAGGCGATCCCGCTTGAACTCTACGAAGCGGCGGCGGTGGACGGCGCGTCGCCTTGGCGACGCTTTCGCGCCATTACCCTGCCGCTCCTGCGACCGGTGGCGATGGTTTCGGTGCTGCTCGCCTCGATCAATGCGTTCCACTACTTCGCCATTCCGTGGATATTGACCCACGGAGGGCCGTCGAATGCGACGAATGTGATCGCGATCGCGATCTACTCGATCGCCTTCTCCGCCGGTGATCTCGGCTACGGTTCAGCGGCGGCGATGGTGATGTTCGTCTTCATCCTCGGGGGCAGCGGCCTGTATCTCTGGTCGTATTTCAAATCGGAGCGTGAGGCATGAGTACGACGACGCAGACAGGCGCGCGCAACATGAGAACTGTGAGAGCCGGAAACTTCGGCGCGTATCTGATCCTCGCGCTTTTTCTCGTCGTCACCCTTTTTCCCTTTCTTTGGATGCTGCGGACGGCCTTCACGCCGCGCACCGCCGCCTTTTCTCTGCACCCACAGGTCGTGCCGACGACCGTCACGGCGGACAACTTTCAGCGCGTCATCACCTCTCCGACGATCCCCTTCCTGCTCCAGTTCAAGAACTCGATGATCGTCTCGCTCGGGACGACGGCACTGGTCATCCTCGCGGGGGTGTGGGGCGCCTACGCGCTCGCGCGGCTGAATTTCCGGGGTAAGCGAGCCTTCGGGCTTTCGGTCCTGCTCATCCAACTCTTTCCGGGTGTTCTGCTCATCATCCCGCTTTTCATCGTAATGGTGAATATCCACCTGGCGAACTCGCTCCTCGGACTCATCATTACGTACAGCACGGTCAATTTGCCCTTCGTTGTCTGGCTGCTGCGCGGCTATTTCCTTTCGATCCCGCATGAGTTGGAGGATGCCGCGCGAATAGATGGCACGAGTTACCTCGGCGTCATCTTCCGCATCGTGCTGCCAATCGCCGCGCCCGGTATCGCGGCGGCGGCGACGCTCGCCTTCGTCAACTCATGGAACGAGTTCCTTTTCTCGTATGTGCTTATCAACGACGATTCGAAGCGTGTGCTCGCCGTCGGCTTGTCGTCCTACATTGACCAGTTCAGCACCGATTATTCCGGCCTGTTCGCGATGGCGACGCTGACGACGCTGCCCGTCGTGATCGTCTTCATGCTCTTCCAACGCTACCTTGTCGGTGGCCTCGCCTCCGGCGCGGTTAAGTCATGACCGACGTTGAAACCGGGGAGATTCGATCCAGTTCTCAGTGAGGGTTCAGGGTTCTGTGCGTGATGCTCGTCGTTGTTTGGGAAGGAGTACACCGTGATGTCCGACCAAGTTTCCCGCCGCCGGTTCCTCCAGCGGGCCGCCGTCGGTGGCGCCGCGCTCGTCGCCGCCAACCTGCTCGCGGCCTGTTCCTCGTCGTCCGCCACCCCGACCGCCGCACCCGCCGCGACCGTGAAGCCGACGACCGCCGCTGCCGCCGCGACTGCCGCCCCAGCGGCAACGACTGCACCGGCAGCGGCGGCGACGAGCGCGCCGTCCGGTTCCACCAGTGCGGGTTCCGCGACGACCGCCGCGACCGCTGCCCCGGCCGCAGCCGCAACGACCGCGCCGGTAAAGGTCAGCGGCAATGTCGAGTATTGGAGCCGCGAGACCTTTGACAACGGCGCGCGGCAGCCGCTCGTACAGGCACGGCTCGCAGCCTTTGACAAGGCGAACGGCACGACAAGCAAAGTGCAGTTCATGATCTTCGCGGAATCGGTGCAGAAGACGCAGGCCGCGCTCGCGGCAGGCGCGGTGCCCGATCTTGGCGAACAGGGGCCGGATGTCACCCTCGGCTTCGCCGCCGCCGGGAACCTGCTGCCGATTGACGACATTTTCAATTCGTTCAAGGACCAGTTCCTGCCTCTGCAGAAAGAAGCGTTCGTCACCTACAACGGCAACGCGTTCAGTGTCCCGTGGTACACCGAAACGCGCGTGCTCTTCTATCATAAGGACTTGCTGGATAAGGCGGGCGTCAAGCCACCGACGACGTGGCAGGAGTGGACAGCGGCAGCGAAGGCGCTCACCAAGGGCGAGGAGCAGTACGGCTTCGCCTTCAACCCGGAAGGGCCGGGGCCGGGGCAGCTCTTCGTCCCACTCGCCTCTTCCGCCGGAGGCAACCTGCTCGACAAGGACGGCAAGGTCAATGGCAACACGCCGGAGTTTAAGGCGTCGCTCCAGTTCCTCAGCGACCTGTATTCGAGCGGTTCCATCCCGAAGGCGTTCCCGACGTACAAGCAGAACGATGTGGATCAGCTCTTCGCCCTCAAGAAAGTTGCGATGTACTGGACGAATGGCTCGATCCTGACGACACTCAAGACGACGGCGCCGGACGCCTTGAAGACGCTCGGCGCGGTCAAGACGCCGCCGCGCGATGCGAGCGGCACGTCCCGGTCGTTCCTTGGCGGGTTCCAGCTCTTCGTCTTCAAGCAGGGAAAGAACACGGCGGCCGGCAAAGAACTGCTCAAGTACCTCTTCGACCCCGAGTGGTACGCGGACTACGTGCAGAAAACGAATGGCGGAGCGCTCCCGGTGACGAAAGCCGTCGCCGCGAAGGATACCTACCAGTCCGACCCGATCCTCAAAACGCTCGTCGAGCAGCAGCAGACCGCGATCCGTTACGGTGGGCCGGTCTACGGCAATGCGCCGTTCCTCGGCGAGGCGGAAGGCAAATTGCTCTTCAGCCAGCCGGTCATTGATGTCATCACGGGTAAGCGGTCGGTAGACGACGCGCTGGCGACGATGGATACCGAGGTCAAGAAGCTGGCGAAGCAGGCGTAGAGGCGCTTCTAGGCTTATCTTGAGGAGGGCGTATGACTGCGACGGTTTCCGCGCAGGTTCGGGTGAATGGGTCGCGCTCGCTGGGGCCGATCCGCCGGGTCTGGGCGAGCATCGGCTATGACGAACTGAACTGGACCTATACGCCACGCGGCAAGGCGCTCTACCGCATCCTCGGGGGCGACGTCTTCTCTGGCGGGCCGTACTATGTCCGTATGCACAACACCTTCACGAGCGGGAGCGGGCTTTCTCGCCCCGCCGGTGGCGGCGGTAACCCGTATCACGAGATGCCCGACGGCACGGTTCGGTATTACTGGGAGTTCCTCGACCGCACCTTCGATACGATTGTGAACAATGGCGGCGTGCCGCTGGTCGAACTCGGCTTCATGCCGCGCGACCTTTCCCGCGCGACCGTACCCGAAGCCGTTTTTGGTGGATCGAACGATCTGGGCGTCGAGCCGTACGAGTCGGGCGCATGGAAAGCGCCGCCGAAGGACCTCGGCAAGTGGGGCAATCTCATCGCGGCGTTTGTCTCGCATTGCGTCAAGCGATACGGCGCGGCGCGTGTCGAGACATGGCGCTTCGAACTGTGGAATGAGCCAGACATCCGCAACTACTGGCACGGCACGTTCGAGGAATACGCCGCGCTCTATGATGTTACCGCCGCCGCCGTCAAACGCGCGTGCCCGGCCGCCGCTGTCGGTGGCCCCGCGACGACCGATCACGGCACGGACTTCCTCGCGCGGTTCCTCGACCATGTCGAGGCAAACGAGGTAGCCCTCGACTTCCTTTCCTTCCACACGAAGGGTGCGTACTTCACGCCGCGCCGCATCTATAATCCCTTCCTCGATGTACCGAAGGATGGCCCCTCGGCCGAGAAGATGCGCGACGACATCCGACGCAATCTCGCCGCCATCGCCGTACATCCGCGCTTCGCGGACCTGCCTGTCTATGTGGACGAGTGCGATCCGGCGGTCGGCACGATCTACGGCGTCCACGACAACCCGAACTTTGTCGTGACGAACACTGAGCATTATGCCTCGATCGTCTGCCACCTCGCGGCGGCGCTCCTCGATACTCCGCAGGTGGAGCGCATGACGCATTGGGCGTTCTACATGGAGGGCAAGCGTTGGTTCGAGGGCAACCGCACGCTCGTTGACAATGAGAACGTCGAGAAACCGATTCTGAACGGGTTGCGGCTCCTTGAACGGCTCGCGGGTGGCGAACGGCTCGCCGCGACGACGGATGCGCCGGGCGTCGGCACGCTCGCGGTGCGTCTGCCGGGGATGATACGGATTCTGCTGTGGCATCATGATGATATGTGGTGGGAGGACGGGCAACTATCGGTTGATCTCACCGTTGCCGACGTGGCGGATCATGGCGCCGCGCGCGTCTGGCGACTCGACCACAATCATGCGAACACACATACCGCTTGGCGTGAATGTGGTGCGCCGGATGATCCGACCCCTGAGCAGGTCGGCGCGATTCGTGCCGCCGGAGAACTGCGCAGTGAGCCACTCGAATCGTCTCGTGGGGGCGGCACAATCCATATGCGGCTCGATCTGCCGAGGTACGGGGTCGCATTGGTAGAAGTCGCGACGGAGATTTAGTGTTCTTTCGTGACAGCGATGGCATGATACCGGTGGCGGGGCGGCGCATGTATTGCAGGAATGCCCCCTCCCTACTATGATAATCGTGTGATGCCGCACAGCGACACGCTGTACGGCGCGAACAACCGAATAGACCACCGCAGGGGGAGCGAGTAGCTGAGAGGCGGTATCAAGACCACCAACCCCTCGAACCTGATCCGGTTAGAACCGGCGTAGGAAATGCGGTGCGGAGCGCCTTCACGAGGTGCACGTTCGTGTGCTGTCGTGTGGCGGATCACGCGCATGGCCGCATTTCCCTCGTCCGGTACCGGGCGAGGGGATTTTTCTTCCCCGCGCCCGCGACGCACGGCACGGTAGGAAGCGAGCGAGACCAATGCATGGCGATGCGCCGACGATGCGCGCGGTCCGATACCACGGGCCAGGCGAGCGATTCCATCACGACGAGGTCCCCATCCCGGAGACTGGCGCGGGGCAGGCGCTGGTGCGCGTCGGCGCAGCGGGGATGTGTCATACCGAACTCCACATGCAGCACGGCACCCTCAACATGGGGGTCGCGCCGCTCGTGCCGGGGCACGAGATCGCGGGCCAGATTGTGTCGCTCGGCACGGGCAGCTCCGGCTTCAATGTGGGAGATCGCGTCGCGGTCTACTACTACGTCGGGTGCGGTCGGTGCAGTTGGTGTCGGCAGGGCATGGAAAATCTCTGCCCGAACATCGTCAATCAACTCGGCTTCACGGCGGACGGCGGCTACGCGGAATACGTCGTCGCCCCGATCCGCAACCTCGTCCACCTGCCGCCGACGCTTTCCGTGGAGGATGCCGCATCGCTTGGGTGCAGCGGCACGACGGCGCTGCACGCGGTCCGTTCGGTCGCCGAGGTGCGGCTCGGCGATACTGTCGTCGTCTACGGCGTCGGCTCCGTCGGCTACTCCCTCATCCAACTGAGCAAGATGGCGGGGGCGCGCGTCTTCGCAGTCGGGCGCACTGAGGAGAAGCTGCGTCTGGCGGAGGAACTCGGCGCGGACGCGATCATCAACGCTGACCAACACAACCCGTCCGTTGAGGTGATGCGCCTGACGGGCGACGAGGGCGCGGACGTGGTGTTCGAGTTGGTCGGCATCACCGAGACGATGGAGCACAGCGTCGCCATGCTCCGGCGGCGTGGGCGGCTCGTCTTCATCGGCTACTCGCAGGATCGTCTGCTGCTTAATCCCTTGCAGTTCGTCGTCAAGGAACTCCAGGTGCGCGGCTCGGTGGGAAACACCTACACCGAACTCGCGGAGGTCGTCAGGCTTGCCGGGGAAGGGCGCATGCGCGCGGTCATCGCTCGTACGATCGGCCTCGACGATGTGCCGGATGCGCTCGCGGACCTCGAAGCGGGGCGCGTCAACGGGCGCATCGTGATCGTCCCCAGCCACGCGAGCGCACCGGTAGAGGAGTGGACGGAAGCCGAACGGTTGGACACGGACATCCTCGCTTTCATCAATGAGGGCCTGGAAGCGGAGCGGGGCGATGCGCGCTTTAACGCCCTCGCGCTTCGCCTCTTCCGGTATCAGTACGCGCACAACGCGGCGTACCAGAAATTCTGCGCGAGTAAGGGCCGGACGCCGGCAACGGTCGCCGAATGGCGGGAGATTCCCGCTGTCCCGATCAGCGCATTCAAGCTGGCCACGCTCGCCTGCGAACCGGTCGAGGAGGCTGCGGCGGTCTTCATGAGCAGCGGCACCACGGGCGGCGCCGAGCATCGCAGCCGCCACTATCATCCGCACCTCGATCTCTACGACGCCTCCGTCCGTAACTGCTTCGCGGGCACGGTCGTCCCCGATGTCGCACCGGGCGCGCTGCGCATGCTCTCGCTCTTCCCTTCGGCGGAGCAGATGCCGCACTCATCCCTCGCGCACTGGCTGGATTACGTCATCGCGCGGTTCGGCGCGCCGGGAAGCCGGAATGTGGTGGATGACAACGGCCTCGATGTGGGCGCAATGACCGAGATACTGCGGGAGTCCGAGGACGCGAACACCCCGCTCTGCCTGCTCGGGGCCTCCTTCTCATTCGTGCATTTCTTCGATGCCTGCGCGCAAGCAGAAAGGCGATTTCACCTTCCACCGGGAAGCCGCCTCATGGATACGGGGGGCTTCAAGGGGCAAAGCCGGGAGATCACGCGCCAGGAACTGTACGGCATGGCGCGGGACTTCCTCGGCATCCCACGAGAATTTTGTGTCAACATGTACGGTATGACCGAGCACAGCACCCAGTTCATTGATAGCACGATCCGCGACCGAACGCGCGGCATCACCGGCCCGCGACACAAGATCGTGCCGCCGTGGGCGCGGACGCGGGTCGTGGATTCCGAGACACTCGAACCGCTGCCGGATGGCGAGGCCGGGCTGCTCCTGCACTACGACCTCGGCAACCGCAACTCCGTGCTCGCCGTGCTGAGCGAGGACATGGGCTACGCGCTCGGCGGCGGGTTCGAGTTGCTTGGCCGCGCGAAGGGTGCGGAGGCGCGGGGTTGCTCGATCGCCGTGGACGAACTGCTCGAAGCGATCAAACAGCGTCCCGAACATCCCGGACAGATCGGTGGAGGCGCGGCATGACGGTAATGCAAACCGCGACCGAGCCGTGGCTTCTGCCGGGGATCGCGCCGGATGCGATCATTGAGTGGCACACGCTGCCGGGCGTGGCGCTCGACGGCGCCTCGCTGCGCTTCCCACGGTTGGAGCCGCGCGATGTACACCGCGTCATGGACCGGATGCTTGCGGCGCGGCGCACCTATCTCGCGGGCGCGACGACGCGCGATTTGATTGACCTCGTTCATGTCGCGCGCGATCACTGGCTCGATTACGATGACCCCTTCCGCGCCGAAGCCGACCGCATCCTGCCCGCCGTCACGGCGTACGCGCCCGCGATGGTGCGGCGCGGTCTCGATGACTACCTGAGCATCTTCAAGCGCGACAATCTCAAGGCGCTCGTCCGCGCCGAACTCGGCGACCTGGAGATCCTCGACGGGTTCCGCGAGCGCCGCCTCGTTTCCGGCAAGAGCCGCGCGTACGGGCCGGAGATCACGACGCACGTCTTCTCGGGCAACGTGCCGGGATTGGCGGCCCAGAGCATCGTGATGGCGCTGCTCCTCAAGTCCGCAAGCTTCGGCAAGTTGGCGTCCGGCGAACCCATCTTCGCGGCGCTTTTCGCGCGCTCCCTGATCGCGCTGGAGCCGCGCCTCGCCGATTGCTTCGCGGTGACATGGTGGCCGGGGGGCGAGGCACTTGATACCCAGGCGGCAGCCTTTGCCCGTTCCGGTGCGGTGATCGCCTACGGCAGCGAGGCGGCGGTGACGGCCGTTCAGCAACAGGTTCCCGCTTCCGCGCGCTTCCTCGGCTACGGGCACCGCCTCAGTTTCGGCCTGATCGGACGGGAAGCGCTGACCGACGCGCGGCAGGCCCGGCAATTGGCGGCCCGCGCCGCGTACGATGTCGCGAAGTTCGATCAGCAGGGATGCGTCTCGCCACATCTCTTCTATGTCGAGGAGGGCGGCGCTGTCACGCCCCGCGACTGGGCCTCCCTACTCGCGGGCGAACTCGAACGCCTCGGCCACAACATGCCGCGCGGCACGCTCACCGCCGCCGAAAACGCGTCGGTCGCCGCCTTCCGGCGCGATGCGGAATTTCGGTCCAGCCTCGCCCCGGACGCGGTGGAACTCTTCACCACGCCAGCGGAGAGCAATGGCGCAACCGTCGTCTTCGACGCCGATCCCGCCTTCGCGCCGACATGCCTGAACCGCACCGTCATCGTCAAGCCGATCACCGATGCGGCGGCGATTGTCGCCCTGCTCCAGCCGGTGCGCGCCTTCCTGCAGACGGCGGCGCTTGCGCTCGCACCCGCGCGACGCGACGCGCTGGCCGACGCGCTGGGGGTGGCGGGCGTCACACGCATCTGCCCGGTCGGCAAGATGCCCGACCCCGATCCGGCGTGGCACCACGATGGGCGGTTCAATCTGCTCGATCTCGTCCGCTTCACCGACCTGGAGGAGGGATACCCGCTGTGAGCGCGTCTGCCCTGGCGAGACCCGCGATCGCGCTCCGAAATGTCAATGAGCAGTTCGGTACGCAGCGCGCCCTCGCGGATATTGACCTGACCATCAGCCACGGCCAGTTCGTCAGCATCGTCGGCGAGAGCGGCTGCGGCAAGACGACGCTGCTCCGGCTCGTTGCCGGGTTGCTCGCGCCGACGAGTGGCTCCGTTGCCATCGAAGGCACGCCGGTAAGGGGGCCGCAACGCGGCGTCTCGTTTGTCTTTCAGACACCCGTCCTCCTGCGCTGGCGGACGGCCCTCGAAAACGTCCTGTTGCCGACGCAGGTTGCCGACACGCGGCTGACACCGCAGTTGCACCAGCGCGCGATTACGCTAATGGATCGGGCAGGCCTGGGCGAGGCGCTGGGAAAGTTGCCGCACGAGCTTTCCGGCGGGATGCAGAGCCGGGTCGCGCTCGCGCGGGCGCTGCTGCTCGAACCGGCGATCTTGCTGCTCGATGAGCCGTTCGCGGCCCTCGACGCTATCACGCGCGAGCGGATGGGCCTCGCCCTCCTCGAACTCTGGTTGGGCAGCGGGATGACCGCGCTCTTCGTCACGCACGACATCGCCGAGGCGGTCTTCCTGTCGGATGTCGTGATCCTCATGGCCCCGCGCCCCGGTCGCATCGTTCGGTCGTTCCCGGTCCCGCTTCCTCGCCCCCGGACGCTCGCGATGCGCTTCGAACCGGGGTTTATTGCGCTTTGTCGCGCTATCCGGATGGCGATGGAGCAGGTCGAGCACGACGAAAGGGAGGCGGCTCGATGATGACGCTCGACCGTGAGAAGAAACTGCCGACCGTCGCCGCACCGCGAAAAAACGCATCGCGCGCCACCGTGTACGGCGGACGGGTTCTCCACGGGGTCGTCACATGGTCGGTTCTCTTCATCGCGCTGGCCATCTGGGAAGGGTGGGTGCGCATCGCCGGTACGTCGGCGCTGGTGCTCCCCGGCCCGTTGCGCGTGCTCGATAGTCTCTGGGAGAACCTGCGCGATGGCTACTTCCTCGTCCACATTCAGGCGACAGTCATCGAAATCGCGCTCGGATTCGTCGCCGGGTCCGTTCTCGGCATTGCACTCGGGGCGGCGCTCTTCCACTTCCCGCTGGTCGAGCGCGTGGTGCGTCCGTACATCGTGGCCTCGCAGGCGCTGCCGAAACTCGCCCTCGCGCCGATCTTCGTCCTTTGGTTCGGCTTCGACCTCACGCCGAAGGTCTTCATCACTACCCTGATCGTCTTTTTCCCGCTCCTCGAGAACACCCTCGCGGGCCTCGCCTCGCCCACGCGCGACGAGCAGGAACTGTTCCGCGCACTGCGCGCAAGTCGGTGGCAGACGTTCTGGCGTCTCCGCCTACCCTCCGCCCTGCCGTTCCTTTTCGCGGGCCTGCGGATCGGCGCGATCCTCAGCATCGTCGGCGCGACCGTCAGCGAGTATGTCGGCGCGAACCGTGGGCTGGGCGCGCTGATCATCGCGGCGCAGGGGACGCTCGACACGCCGCAGATGTTCGCGGTCTTTGTGCTGCTGACGGTCATCGGGCTTGCGTTCTACGCGCTGGTCGCGCTGGCCGAATGGTTTGTCCTATCCCGACGCTATCCCGTTGATTCGCGATGATGGAAAGATCGAGGAGGAAAGCACATGTCTGAAATCGTGACCGTGACTTGTACATGCACTTCGACGATGAACCGCCGCGCCCTGCTTCAAAGAACCGCCGCGCTCGGCCTCACTGCCGGGACGGGAATCTTGCTGGCGGCATGCGGCGGCAGCGGGAACACGCCCGCCGTCACCGCCGGGGCGCAAGCAACGAAAGCGCCCGCCGCAACGACGACGTCCGCGAGCGCGGTGGCGGGCATCGCGCCGACGGTTGCCCCGTCCGGCGCGGCGATGACGAACGTACGGATGGCGTGCTGGAGCCAGCCAATCTCCGAGCAGGCGAACATCTACGGCGCGCAAGAGAATGGCTGGTTTACGGCGCAGGGACTGGACTTCACCTTCGTGCCCGGCGCGGGCGGCGGCGACGCGCTGAAGAACATTCTGGCGGGCAACGCGGAGTTTGCCTTCACCAATGTCGAACCCCTCCTCTTCGCCATCCAAGAAGGGGCGAAACTGCGCGCCGTCTACAACATCTATCCCCAGAACGTTTTCAACCTCCTCACGCTGAAAACGTCCGGGCTTACGTCGGTTGCCGCGCTAAAGGGGAAGAAAGTCGGCGTCTACAGCCAGTCGAGCGGCACGCGCTATAACCTGCTCGTCATGCTCAAGAACGTGGGCCTGAAGGAGAGCGATGTGGAGGTCGTCGCGGCGGGGATCGCGAACTTTGGCCCGCTCGCGGACGGCAAGGTGGACGCGACCGCCGCCACGGACACCGGCCTCTACGGCGCGCAACAGGCGGGGATGCGGGATCTCAACGTCCTGTGGGCGCGCGATGTTCTCAACACGCCGAGCGACATCTTCGTCGTCACCGAGGATGTGTACCAGAAGAAGAAGGACCTGATCCCCCGCTTCCTCAAGGCGTACAAGCAGGGTGCGCAGTGGATGCTCGACAAGCCCGACGCCGCCGCGGAACTGGCGGTGAAATACGCGACGGACGGGAAAGAAGTCGCGCGGAACCGGGCAATTATAGATATTCGCAACGCCTCGACGGTCTCGGACGCCACGAAGGCGAATGGCCTCGGCTTCTTCGACATGGATCTGCTCAAGAAAGTGGACACGACGTTCTTCGATCTCGGCATCACCAAGCAGCACTTTGAAATGGAGAAGATCTTCACCAACGAATTTCTTGCTGCCACCTAGCAAGGCCCGCTCGCATCCGCGCGATCGCGAGGAGATACGCAAAGAGTCAGGAGTGACGCAGTTTACAAGAGAAATCCGGTGGTAGCAGGCTAAAGTCCGCTACCACCGGAGAAAGTATCCCGACTGCGTAAAGGCCTAAGAGTATTGTTCGCCACAAAAAGAAGCCGGGAGCGGCGATTGCCACTCCCGGTTACGATCACGTCGTATTGAACGGGGATTATCCGTCGCCCAACCGCCGAACGAAGTAGGGAGGCTGACCCCCGGGAGTACTTGCGGTCGAGGTTGTTGGCGAAGAACCAGCGCTCCCCGTCGGGCCGGAGCCGTTTCCTGTACCAGAGCCGGAGGGGCCGGTGACTGCCGGGGGATTGCCCGCCGGTGGTCCACTTGCCCCACCTGGTGCACCCGTTGAACCCGGTACAGGCGCGGCGAAGAAGGGAGCGACGAGGGCGAGCACCTGATCCGGTGTCCTCCCCTTCGCCACCACGTCCGGCGCCGCCGCCAGCCCCGCCAGGTCCCGGAAGATCGCCGCGTGCTCCGCTTCCACCGCGTGGATCGTCA
>JBBRLR010000075.1:0-23920 GCA_038231255.1 Thermomicrobiales bacterium
GTGGTGGCGGCGAACCGGGGGTACGCCGACATGGACGAACTCGTGGCGCGGGCGGTCGCGTGGCTGGACGACCAGCGTCCCGCCGATCTGCTCCGGCTCGCTGGCCTGCGCTCGTCCAAGTTCGACTGGTTACCTACTTAGGGGGCTCTTGACCACTCTCGATACTGATGGCGAAGTCAGCGGAATCATTGGTAGGCTACGCTCCTCAACCCCTTTCCCGCTCTCGACACCGCGAGGAGGATCGCCATGCTTCGCCCACAGCCCATCGGTCCCGTCCCCGAGGAAACTGCTCGCGTCGCCGCTGCCGCCTTCCCCAAGGGGCATCCCTATCTCCGCCTCGCGGACGAACTCGGCACACTCTTCACCGATGAACTCTTTGCGCCGCTCTTCCCCGCCTATGGACAACCCGCCTGTGCGCCGTGGCGATTAGCCCTCGTCACCATTCTCCAGTTTGCCGAAGGACTCTCCGACCGCCGCGCGGCAGATGCACTCCGGAGCCGGATCGACTGGAAATACGTTCTCCGCCTCGAACTGACCGATCCCGGCTTCGACGCCTCGGTCCTCAGCGAGTTTCGCACCCGGCTGCTCGATGGTCAGGCTGAGCAGTTGCTGCTTAACACCCTGCTGACGTGGTGCCGAGAGCGGCAACTCGTGAAAGCACGGGGACGGCAACGGACCGATTCGACGCATATCCTCGCTGCCGTGCGGGCGCTCAACCGGATCGAAGTGGTCGGCGAGACGATGCATCATGCCCTCAATAGTTTGGCAGTGGTGGCTCCTGATTGGTTGCAACACGAGACAACGCCGGAATGGGCCAAGCGCTACGCCCGCCGGACCGAGGACGATCGACTCTCTACAGGGAAGGAAGCGCATAACGCCCGCGTGCTGACCATCGGGGACGATGGCTATCGCTTGCTCATCGCCATTTATGCCGTCGACGCGCCGCGGTGGCTCCGGGAGGTTCCAGCAGTGGACACCCTGCGTCGGGTCTGGATTCAGCAATACCATCTGGTCGACGGTGCCGTGCACTGGCGCGCCGAAGGAGACATCCCGTCCGCGACAACGTTCATCAGTTCACCCCATGATCTCGACGCCCATTACGCCAAGAAGCGCACCACTCAATGGGTCGGCTACAAGGTCCATCTCACCGAGACCTGCGAGGAAGATCTCCCCCATCTCGTGACGCAGGTTGAGACGATGACGGGGCCGATTGCTGATGGTGACGCGACGCCAGTCATCCATGAGAACCTCGCACGCCGCGACCTGTTGCCGCAGACGCACCTCGTTGATACGGGCTATCTCGATGCCGAGTTGCTGGTCTCCAGCCGCCTCGACTATGCCGTCGACCTGTTCGGTCCCACGCGACCGAACGTGCATTGGCAAGCACGCGCTGGGGAAGGCTTCGACCTTCAGCACTTCCGCGTTGATTGGGAGAAGGAGCAGGCGACGTGCCCCGAAGGACGGACAAGCGTCAGTTGGACGCCTGCGGTGGACAATCGCCACACGAACGTGATCAAGATCAAGTTCTCGACGAGGGATTGTGGGGGGTGTCCCAGCCGCACGCGGTGCGTCCGTTCAGAGAATCCGCGTCCACGCCGCACGATCACGGTGCGACCGCAAGCGCCGTACGAAGCGTTGCAGGCGGCACGCCAGCGTGAGGGCACGGCCACATTTGCCGCAACGTATGCCAAACGAGCAGGCATCGAGGGGACGATTTCGCGGGAGATTCGGACGTGTCGGCTGCGTCGAACGCGCTATATCGGCCTAGCGAGAACGCGTCTTGGACATCTCCTCACGGCTGCGGCACTGAACTTTCTCCGGCTCGGCGAGTGGTTCATGGATGTGCCACGGGCCAAAACACGCCGTTCGCCCTTCGCCACACTGATGACCGATCTCATCGCAGCATGACCCATGCCGACTTCGCCATCAGTATCAATGACGGTGAATGGTTTTGGACCATTGGGGCAGGCATACCACGGAAACTCGATGGGAAGAGTTCGGTGCGGACGCGCGTGCGGGCGATGACCGCCATCCCCTCTGCCTGCTTGCGTTCAGAGCGCATTTGGCTTCACCGCGAATGCGCAAGAGCCATGAATTTCCACGTATACTGGCAGTGACGGGTGTCGAACCGCAGAGGTATCAGCCGATTCGCCGGAGGCCTCGGTGATTATCCTGATCAACGGCCCGATCAACTCGGGAAAATCCACCATCGGACGGCTCTTGGCGACTCTCCTGCCACGCACCGCGCATGTCGAGGTTGACACACTGCGGGCATTCATAACGTCCGTGCCACTCGACGAGGCAATCCCAGTCAATCTGGAGAACGCCGTCTCCGTAACGGAGAACCTCGTGAGGAGGGGCTTTGATGTCGTCGTCACTTATCCTTTAGGCAACGATGACTACACGTACCTGGTTGACCGCTTCGCAGGATTGGATACGAGCCTTCATATCTTCACGCTGGGGCCATCCCTTGCGGTCGCGTTGAGCGACCGAGGCGAACGGCGGCTGTCCGAGCAGGAACGGCAACGCATCCGGCAGCAATATGCTGGTGGCAGACATGCACCGCCCTTCGGGAGACGGATCGATAACAGCGACCTGACACCTCAGGACACGGTCAATGCAATCATCAGGCATCTGTGCGACGACGAGTGAGTGTCGCCTGTGCAGCAGAGCATTATATGTAGACGATGGGGGAGAAAGTCGAAGGCGTGATAACAGCCGCTTATCGGACAGTAGGAATCGAACATTGTGATTATGATAGGATTGATTCAAGTGGATGAAATGGCCAAGCATAAAGGCCTACGATGAGGACGATGGTGTTTTTCGCATGCTGGGAGAAACAATATGCGACGGCTTTACCCAGCCCAGACCCGGAAATTCTCGGAAGCTGCCGCTAGCAGCATGGGTGCGCTCAACGAACGTACCGCTCTGTTGCAGGTCCTCTGTTGCCCGAGTGACGTATCGCGCAGCGACGATAAAGAGAAGCAGAGCAGCCAGGATACCGATACCAATCCGAGGCATTTGCAACCTCCAGCCGAAATAGCACGCGCGTCTTGGAAACGAGTATACACCTAATGGGCAGGTGAGATGAACTCTGATGGGCAAGAAGCCCGAGACTACAGCTAAGCTAAGCGCACGTAAGCCAAGATTATGTACACCTCAGATTGACGGATTCCCGCGCACCGCTCGGCATCTCGCTCGACGTCGCGACCGAAGCGTGCGATTTTCTCCGTTTCGTCAGGTGACCCCTAGACACGCCTTCGGTTGCGCGAGGTTTATCATGATCTCGTCGGCCTGATGATGTGGCGGAGCGCCCACCGGCACAGCGGGTATAATCATCGTACTCACTCCGTCGTTGCATCGCGTGAGGGCGTCCATCATGCCACTGTCGCCATTGCATCTGCCGTCCATCGTCGGGCGGGACCGGGAACTCGGCATCTTGTACGACTGTCTTGATGCCGCTGTCTCCGGACACGGTGGCATCGTGCTCATCGGCGGCGAGGCCGGGATCGGCAAGACGGCACTCGCGGAGGCAGTAACCCAAGAAGCCCTTAAGCAGGGCGCGCTCGTGCTCGTGGGGCGGTGCTACGACCTGACCGAGACGCCCCCTTACGGCCCGTGGGTCGAACTCTTCGGGCGCTATCGGCAGATCGAGGGGATGCCCCCACTGCCGCCCGCATTCGCCGCGCGGAGTACGGTCGGTGACGTCGCAAGCGAAGCCGCCCTCTTCCACCAGGTGCGCGTATTCTTCGACGAGCTCGCGGAGCGGCGGCCCGCCGTGCTGCTCCTCGATGATCTCCACTGGGCGGATCCTGTCAGCCTCGATCTCCTCCGTTTCGTCGCCCGCGATCTCCCCGGTGTCGCGCTGCTGATCCTGGCAACATACCGCAGCGATGAGCTGACAGCGGAGCATCCGCTCGCGCAACGTATGCCCGCCCTCGCGCGCGAGGGCCGCGCCACGCGCGTCGGCCTGCGCCGCTTGGAAGAGGTGGATATACAAGCCCTTGTCGCCGGGCGCTACCACCTTGTGGAGGGCGATCGGCAGCGGCTCGTTGCCCATCTCTACGGGCGGGCGGAGGGCAACCCCTTCTTCACCGAGGAGATTCTGCGCACGCTCGAAGAGGGGCGGATGCTCAATCCTTCGATCGCCGGATGGCAGGTGGGCGACCTGACGCGGGCGCATGTCCCACCGCTGGTGCGGCAGGTGATCGACGGGCGGCTCGCCCGCCTCGATGGCGAACGACGGCGGCTACTCGCGGTCGCGGCGGTGATCGGCCAGGAGGTGCCGCTGACGCTCTGGGCGGCGGTCGCCGGGACGACGGAAGATGCGCTGCTCCCGACCATCGAGCGCGCGACCGAGGCGCATCTGATGGCTGGGGCCACCGACGGTTCGGGGATGCGTTTCGTCCATGCCCTGATCCGGGAGACGCTGTACGACGCCGCGCCGTTGCCCGTGCGCAAGGGTTGGCATCGGCGTGCGGCGGAAGCCCTCGCCGGGCAGGTCGACGCGGATCCCGACAGCGTTGCCGACCACTTCCGCCGGGCGGGGGACGAGCGGGCGATCGCGTGGCTGATGCGCGCGGCCGAGCGTGCGCAGGCGGCGCGGGCCGTCTTGACGGCGGCGGACCGGTTCGAGACCGTCCTGCGCCTCGTCGAGCCGCGGGGCACGACATGGGCGCGGGAGCGGGGCTGGCTGCGCTATTTCATCGGCGCGATGCGGCGCCACGCGGACCCGCACCAGGGCATCGCCCATCTCAGCGAGGCGATCCGACTCGCGGCGCACTGCGAGGATCACGACCTCACCGCGTACGCGCTCTCCGTGCGCGGGATGCTCCACGCCTTCGGCGGGGACTGCCGCCAGGCCCTGATCGACAAGCGGGCGGAACGGGCGGCGCCCGACTACCGGATCCCACCGGCGACGGGCGTCCTGACGCGACTCCACATGGAACAATCGCCGCAGCCCCTCACCGGATCGGTCGAGATACCGCTCATGTTCGCCGGGCGGTACCGGGAATCCCTGGCGGTGGCGAAACACCGCTTCGCGCTGGGCGACCTCGATGCGCTCCACATGATCGGGACCGTCTCCGCGATAATCGGGCGGCCGGAGGATGCCCGGGACGCGTATTCCCGCCTGTATCCGCATCTGCGCGACGCCAGCTACGTCGACTCCCTGGCGTTCACCCTCGCGGAGGAATTGCACCTCGTGCAACTGCCGTACGCCGCCGACCGGGTGGGCGCGCGGCGGGAGTTGGCCGCCACAGTCGACGCGGCGTGGGCCATAATCGGCGACCTCTACGGCCTCGATCCTCGCTTCATCGCGCTGCCGCATCTCCTGCTCGAGGGCGCATGGGATGTGGCGTTTCCGCTCGTCCAGGAGTTCGCCGCCGCCCCCGCCAGGGTGAACTACTTCAACGTCGAGGGTCCGGCCGGGGCGCTCGCGTATGCGCGGGGCGAGGTGGAGATTGCCCGGCGCCTCATCCGTCGGCGTCTCCCGCACGGCCCCGACACGCCGCCCGGCGCGACGTGGTTCGCCGCGGCGACCGCGATGCAACGGCTCGCCGCGATGATCGCGATCGACGGCGCCGATCTGCCGACCGCGCGGGGATGGCTCGATGCGCACGATCGCTGGCTGGAATGGAGCGGGAGCGTCCTCGGCCGCTCCGAAGGGCAGTATTGCCGGGCGTTGTACCATCGCGCGGCGGGCGATGCGGAGCGCGCCGCTGTGTGCGCCGCGCGCGCTCGGTCCGATGCGTCGGAGCCGCGCCAACCGCTCGCTGGTCGCCGCGCTTCGACTCCTCGGTGAACTCGCGACCGACCGTGGCGACCTTGTGGGTGCGGCGGGACATCTCCAAGCGGCACTTGCTCTCACGGACGCATGTGCCGCGCCGTATGAGCGCGCGCAGGTGCTGTATGCCCAAGCCGTGTTTGCCCATGCCCGCAATGACTGCGTGGCGGCGCAGAAATCACTCGCCGACGCACGGGCGATCTGCCTTCAGCTCGGCGCGCGCCTGCTTCTCGCGCGCGTGGATGCCCTGGCCACCGGGATCGGGGGGACTTCCCCCGCCCGCTATCCCGGCGGCCTGACGGCGCGGGAAATCGCCGTACTCCGCCTCGCCGCACAAGGCCTCGGCAACCCGGAGATCGCCGGGCAACTCTCCCTCAGCGCGCACACAATCCACCGCCATATGGCGAATATCCGCACGAAACTCGATCTGCCCTCGCGCACCGCCGCCGTCGCATACGCGCTGCGTCACGGCCTGATCTAACCGCGAGCCTTTCCGCCATCCCCGCGCATGGCCCGTCCGGGCCATCGCATCGGTGCGCCCCACAATGGCCCGATGCGGGGAAGCGCGGGCGGAAGCGTGCATCTAGCATGGAGACTGTCCCGGCAGGCAATCGGCGCTGACGTGCATGGAAGGGGGCGGCTATGGATGGTATGGGGCGGAGGAATTGCAGCCGGTTCGGGCGGGCGTCGCGCCTGCTCATCGCGGTGGCGATGGTTGTCATGGCATGGGGGGCCGCGCAGTCTGCAGCGATTACAACAGCGGCGGATGGGTTCTCCGCGAACGTGACGATCGTCGCGACAGGCCTGAACGGACCGCGGGGCCTGAAGTTCGGCCCGGATGGTACCCTCTACGTCGCCGAGGCGGGCATGGGGGGCAAGACCTCCACCGTCGGCGCTTGCGAACAGGTGCCGTCACCGGTCGGCCCCTATTCGGGCGGCAAGACCGCACGGATCTCCAAGGTCGCGATGGACGGGACGCGCACCACGGTCGTCGACGGCCTTCCCTCGGGGATCACCTCCCTGCCGAGCGGGGACACCCAAGGAGTCGCGGATGTCGCCTTCATCGGCAACACCCTGTATGCGCTCGTCGCGGGCGGCGGCTGCTCGCACGGGGGGGCCGATGTCCCGGCGGGGATCATCCGGGTGAACAGCGACGGCACCTGGGCGCAGGTCGCGAACTATAGCGCCTATACGAAGGGGCATCCGGTGAAGGCGGCCCCGGCGGATGACTTCGAGCCGGACGGCACGCCCTACGGGATGGTCGCGACGGACGGCGGGCTGTATGTCACCGAGGCGAACCACACCGAGCTGACGCGCATCGCGCTTGACGGGACGATCACCCGCGTGGTGGAGCAATCGGGCGAGCCGTGGGAAGGGTTCACCGGGCTGGCGTCCGCGGGCGGCGATCTGTACACCGGCAGCCTCACGGAGTTCCCGATCAAGCAGGGCGCCGCGAAGATCTGGCGGATCACACCGGGCGGGGAGGTGGCCACGGTGGCGCGGGGGCTGACGGCCGTCATTTCCGTCGCGTTCGACGGCGCCGGCCAGCTATACGCCCTCGAATTCAGCACCGAGGACGGGAGTCCGCCGACGCCCGGGACGGGGAAAATCGTGCGGGTGACGGCAGCGGGCGCGCCGGAAACCGTCGCGTCCGGGCTGTCGGTGCCCACCGCCATGACGTTCGGGCCGGACGGCAACCTGTACGTCTCGAATCTGGGTGCGGCACCGCCGGGCGTGGGCCAGGTCGTGCGTGTCACGCTCGGATCGGCCACCCCCGCACCGGTACCGGCGCCGACCGCGCCGCGGGCCGGCAATGGCGGCCAATCCGCCTTCATCCGCCGCCTCGGCGATGGCTAATCCACGGTTTGGGCGATGGTCCGTGCGGGCGGGCTATGTCGGGCGAGTCGCCATCGACGCGGATCGTCGCGGCGCGGAGAAAGGGAGGGCAGCATGGCAGCGAACGCGACGCCTTTGACCGGTTCGGCGCCGATCCAAGGGAAACTCTGGGGCGCGCAGGCGCAGGACTGGGCGCAAATCCAGGAGCAGGCCCATCTGCCGCTCTACGGTGCCGCCCTTGATGCCGCACGGGTGACGCGCGGCACGCGGCTCCTCGACGCGGGCAGCGGCGCGGGGCTCGCATCGCTGCTCGCATCGCTGCGCGGCGCGACCGTCTCCGCCATCGATGCCTCCGCGGCGCTGATGGCGATCGGGCGCGGGCGGATGCCGGACTGCGATGCGCGGCAGGCCGATCTGGAGTCCATGCCGTACGACGACGCGACCTTCGATGCCGTGATCGCGGTCAACAGCCTCTTCTACGCGGCGGACCCAGCGGCAGCGATGCGCGAGCTGGCGCGCGTGGTACGGCCCGGCGGCCGCGTCGTCGCGACCACGTGGGGGCCGGCGGAGCGGTGCGAATACGCCGCCGCGATCGGGCTGCTCGGCGCGCTGATGCCGCCGCCCCCGCCGGGGAGCACGCCGGGCGGCCCGTTCGCCCTCGCGGCGCCGGGCGCGCTGGAAGCGGCGATGGGGGCGGCGGGGTTGCACCCGGTGGAGCGCGGCGAGACCGCCTGCCCATTCCGCTATCCGGATGGCGCCGTCTCGCTGCGCGGTCAACTCTCCAGCGGCGTCGCGCAACGGGCGATCGGCCACAGCGGCGAGGAACAGGTGCGGGCGGCGATCGCGGCGGCGGACGCGCGCTTCACGCAGCCCGACGGCGGCATCCGCTACGAGAACACCTTCGTCTGGGTCGCGGCCGTGCGCTGATCGGGGACGCGACCGCATGCCACATCACTAACGGTGGCGATCGCTCCCTGCCCAATGGTTGAGACGGACGAGGCCTCGACGACGGGGCCTGAAGCATCGCCACGGGAAACGGAGGGGGCCATGGTCACGCTCACACTGTTACCGCTCACCTGCTGGGTATGCGTCCTTGTGGCCATCCCCCGCGCGCCCCGGCCCGGTGACGAAGTCCAGGAACTCGTATACCGCCGCCTTGTCGGTCGCCACGATCTCCTGCTCATCTGCGCCATCGCGATCACCCTGGCCGCCCTCCTCGTTGTCGCTTGCCGGGCGGCGGCCGACATGCTGTGACGACGGTGCGTTCCGTCACGGCGACGACCTGACGCACCCACGCACTCCGCGTCATTCCGCACGAACACCGCGTCGCTAATGAGGCCGCAGACCGGGGCGACTCCCA
Source organism: Thermomicrobiales bacterium (assembly GCA_038231255.1). Classification (GTDB taxonomy): domain Bacteria; phylum Chloroflexota; class Chloroflexia; order Thermomicrobiales; family JALYUS01; genus JALYUS01. Next base: position 8,982 of record JBBRLR010000075.1, read on the forward strand.
ACCGCCCGCTCGGCGGTCATGCCTGGTGGATACCGGCCTGGGAGCAAACACCGATAGCGGGCGAGGAGGCGTCGGACTGCGATTAATCGGAGGGAGAGATGTACCATGGTTGCGCTCGCGATGATACCGCTCGTCTGCTGGATCTGCGCCCTCCTCGCCATCCCGCGTCGCCCCCTGCCCGATAACCGGGTGGAGGAGCAGGTCTATGGACGCCTGCTCGGTCGGCACCAGCGGCTCGTCCCGCTCGCTCATCGCAACCGTCGTCGCGTTCTTCATCTTCGCGGCGCACCTCCCGCACCGGGATGCAGCGATGCCCGACAGCCCCGCGAGGGGCCAAGAAGTCTGCGACAACGGCAGTTCCGCCTTGACGACCTGTTACCGTCGACAACCCGAGGGGATGTGGGTACGCGAGGAGTTGCAGGCGGACGGGACGTGGCGCACGACGGGTGTCGCGATGTCGCCGCCGGGTGGCGTATTCGCCAAAGCAGGCGGGATTCGCGGCGGGGGATACGGAGGCTAGACGAATGGCGTGCACCGGCGCGGGCAAGAAAGGGCGTGCATGGAAGACGACAAGAGCGTGTTTGGTGATGTGAGATCGGGTGCAGTTTCGTACGCTCTAGCTCATGAATACGACGTATCCTTCCGATCTATCCGATGCCGAATGGGCCTGCATGCAACGCCTACCGGCGACCCCGGTCTGACTTCGGCTATAATCGGCGCATTGATGCATCCGTACATTCGGCACTGAGGCTCGCATGCATGCGCCTGTCCCGTCGCCCCCCGCCCTCGTCGGGCGTGATCGGGAGGTTGCCATTCTCAGAGAACACCTCGATGCCGCGCTCGCAGGGCGCGGTAGTATGGTGCTCATCTCCGGCGAGGCGGGCATCGGCAAGACCGCGCTCGCCGAGGTGCTCTGCCGGGAGTCGGCGGAGCACGGCGCGCTCGTGCTCGTCGGGCGCTGCTACGACCTCAGTGAGACACCGCCCTACGGGCTGTGGGTCGACCTCTTCGGAGGGTATCGACCGGGGGACGGGATGCCCGCGCTCCCCGATGGTTTCGCGCAGCGCGGCACGGTCGGCGAGGTGGGGAGTCAGGCGACGCTCTTCGAGCAGGTGCTGGGCTTCTTCTCGTCGCTCGAACGGGGCAGAACGGTGGTGCTCCTGCTGGAGGATCTGCACTGGGCGGATACCGACAGCCTGGACCTGCTCCGCTTTATTGCCCGGAATCTCGCCACACTCACCACGCTCGTCGTGGCGACGTATCGTGGCGACGAGGTGGCCCGTCCGCATCCCCTGTACCACCTGATACCGCTGCTCGTACGGGAAGCGGGGGCAGCGCGACTCGGCCTCCATCCGCTCGATGAAAACGCCGTCCGCACCCTTGTTTCTGAGCGTTACGACCTCCCCGATGCCAACACCGAGCGCCTTGTGGCGTACGTGCACAGGCGCTCGGAAGGCAATGCCCTCTTCGCTGACGAACTCCTCCGCTCCCTCCAGGAAACCGGCGACCTGTGGCACGACGGGGAGGCGTGGCGATTGGCTGCCCTCCCCGAGATCCTCGTCCCCACACTGCTCCGGCAGGTGATCGATGCCCGCTTCTCGCGGTTGGATGCGGCGAGTCAGCGGCTGCTGGGGATCGCTGCGGTCATCGGGCAGACGGTGCCGCTCGCCGTGTGGCGGGTGGTCGGCGATGTCGGTGAGGAGACGCTGACCGTCGCCCTGGCTCAGGCGGAGTCGGCGCGCATTGCGGTCGAGGACCGTGAGGGGACGAGCGCGACCTTCACGCACGCACTCATCCGGGAGGCTGCGTACGAGGGTGTCCGACCATCGCAGCGGCGGCGGTGGCACCGGGCGATCGGCGACGTGCTCGCCACACAACCGCAACCGGACCCCGATGCCGTCGCGTATCACTTCCAGCGTGCGGAGGATGGCCGGGCGGTCCCGTGGCTCGTGGCCGCAGGCGACCGAGCGCAGCGTGCCTGGGCGTGGCTCGCCGCCGCCGACCGCATCGAGACCGCGATCGGTCTCCTCGAGTCGATCGGCGGAGATGCGAACGAGCGCGGCTGGCTCCGCTTCCGCCTCGGTGTACTCCGCCGCTACAGCGACCCGGAGGGCGCGCTCGGCCATCTCGTAGCCGCGGCGCGGCTCGCTACTGAGACCGATGACTCGCTCCTCGCCGCGCAGATCCAGTTCTATCGCGGCAACATCGACTGCCTCGCAGGCAGGCCCGGCCAGGGGGTGGCCGAGATGGAAGAGGCGGTGGCGGCATTGGCGGCGCTGCCCGCTTTCGACACCGCGTCGCGACCGGGCATCGAGTTGGTCGACGCGATCGACGCGAGCATGACCTATAACACTTGGCTCGGCAATGTCGGGCGATTCGCCGAGTCGCGGGAGCGCGGCGTGCGACTCATGGCCGAGCAGGCCGATCGACCGCCCGATGTCAAACCGCGGGCCAATCGGTCCGTCGCCGGAATAGCGCAGGCCTACGCCTATCTCGGGGAGGCCGAGATGGCCCGCCAAGTGTTCGCGGACTCCATCGCCCTCACACGCGCCTTCGGCCACCACCTCCTCGTTGGCGTGAACCTGATGTACGCGCTGCAGTGCGAGGTGCTGGCGTATCGGGGCGACGCGGTGGCCGAGCGGAGGAGGCTGGCGGCGGAAGCGGAGGAAGGCTGGACGCGCGGGGGCGGCGCGCGGGGTGCGATCCCGGCCCGCTTCACCCGCGTCCCGGTGCTCTTCGTCGAGGGGGAGTGGGAGGAGGCGCGAATGCTCGCCCTGGCCGGGTACACCGCGAGCGGCACCTACGCGCTCGTCCGGTTGTTCGCATTCACGACCCTCGGCCCCCTGGCCCAGGCGCAGGGGGATGCCGATCTGGTGTGGCGGTTGGTGGGCGACTGGCTCCCGGACGGCCCCGCGACCGCGCCGGGCGATACCTTCTACGCGGCGAGCATCCTCCAGCGGGCCGCAGCAGCAGTGGCGATCGAGGGGGGTGACCTCGAGAGGGCGCGCGGCTGGCTCGAGGCGCACGACCGCTGGCTGGCATGGAGCGGGGCGGTGCTGGGGCAGGCGGAGCGGCATCTCGCTTGGGCGTCGTTCCACCGGGCAGGGAACGACCCCGAGGCGGCGCACCGGGAGGCCGGGCAGGGATTCGCCCATGCGACCGATCCGCGCCAGCCCTTCGCCCTGCTCGCCGCCCACCGTCTGCTCGGCGAACTCGCCACCGACGCGGGACGGTTCGAAGACGCCGCGACGCACCTGACGGAATCGCTCGGCCTCGCGGATGCGTGCGCCGCCCCCTATGAGCGGGCGCTGACGCTTCTCGCGCTCGTCGACTTGCGGATCGCGACCGGCGACGCCGGCGCGGCCCAGACGCCGCTCGATGAGGCGCGCACCATCTGCACACCCCTCGACGCACAGCCAGCGCTCGCACGGGCCGAGGCACTCGCCGCCCGCCTCGCCGAGGCGCAACAGCGGTCGCCCGGCTATCCCGCAGGCCTCTCCGCCCGCGAGGTCGAGGTCCTGCGCCTCGTCGCCGCCGGCAAGAGCAACCGCGAGATCGCCGACGTCCTTTTCCTTTCCCCCGGCACGGTGGGGATCCACGTCACGCACATCCTCGCCAAGACCGATACCGCCAACCGCACCGAGGCCGCCGCCTTCGCCCATCGCCACGGCCTCGCGTGATCACCTCCCCCTTTCTCAGGCGCGCCGTGTAGAGACCCCTTTGGGCAGATTGAGCCAACTTCCTCCGAGCGGTGTGTACAACGGCATGATCCTGTGCGCAAATAACCAGAGGACAAATGATGGGGTGCGATGACCCGTAAGGTTGTCTAAGACGAGCAGCATTCGCAGCGGCGGCAAGGACTCGGGCAGCGTGATCCGCACCGTGAGACCCTCCTGCCAGCGTTCCCAATGCCGCCGATTCTCCGCCGTGCTCACCGTCTCCCTCGACTCCGGCAGGGCACCGAGGATGGCGGTCATTTTTCATTTCGAGCCACGGATGCAGCACGGCATTCGTACCACTGCGTACCCCCCTGACCCGTACTATGCCGCTCGCTGGGTGGAAAAGCGTCAGTTGCTTGGCGGTACCCGCCCGCACGTATTCGTGCGGATAGCGCACGGGTGTCCCCGTTGGTTGCCAGTGCCCACCGGGATAGGGCAGAGTCGGATACGGCCCCGCTTCGTCTTCGGCCCACACCGCCAGCACCGTCTGCGCGTACGCTGCTTCGATCACGGTTTTTTTGCCACGGCATCGGAATCGCCCACCGTCACCGGGCCGCTCTTGCGTTTGCGGATGACCACACCCGTCTCGCACCAAGTGCGGTCCTGCTGCCAAGAGAATCCCGCGTCGTGCAGGACGTTCCAGATCGCCGCGGTGCTCACGCTCGACAAGCCATCCGCTGCCTGCCGCACTGCCCGTTGGAGGGTCGTCAGTGACCACGTCCCCGTCCCGTCAAGACCGCGTTCAGGGACGCGTCGCACCTCGCGCAGGATCCGTTCCTGTTCCAGCGGGGTATAGCGCTTCGGTTGACCGCCGCCGTGTCCGGGAGTGAGCGTCGTCAGACCTTCGCGGTTGAAACGGGCGACGAGCTGCGCCACGGCATCGCCACTCTTGCGCCCGGCAGCACGCGCGGCGGTGAAGGATTGGCCAGCGGCGAGGGCGAGCAGGGCTTTGGCGCGCGCGACGCGTGCGGCGGGTTCGGCCTGAGCGCGACTGAGCCGTTCCAGCGCGACATGTTCCGCGGCGGTCAGGGAACGCAGGGGATCATTCTGCAGGCGGGGCATGAGCAGCCTCCTCACGAGACGACATGCGACGAGACTCCGCGATGATCCCACTCCGCACCTCGAATGACAACCTTCAACCCAACTGATCCACTAGAAGCTGTCTGAGAAGGGTTACGCCCGTGCCAGTCGGCGCACCATCAGGCGCGTCATGGTCGCATAGATCATCGCCTCGCTCGTCTCACACAACCGCTCGTATTCCTTCGCCAGCCGTCGGCTCTGTCCCAACCAACTGAAGGTGCGCTCTGCTACCCAGCGACGCGGCAGCACGCCCCGGAAGCGCTTCGGCGCGGGTGGAAGGCGTGTCCTCTCGAAATGGAGCGTCGCTAGATCGTTGATGTCGCCGATCGGTCGCCATTCCCCGCGCGGATTCGGCGCATGGCGGACGATCTCGACCGTCCAGCCCAGGTGCTGCTCGATCCACTCCTTCCCCGCCCCGGTATAGCCCTGGTCGGCCCAGACATGCTCCAGATGCGGCAACAGGGCAGCAATGCCGTCGAGGGCGAGCGGCACCGCCGCGCGATCCTGTGCATCGGCGGCATGCACCGTCGCACGCAAGACGAGCCCCAGTACATCCACGAGCAGATGACGCTTACGCCCGGAGAGCTTCTTCGCCCCGTCGTAGCCTCGAATGCCCCCGACGCTCGTCGCTTTGACCGACTGGCTGTCGATGACGCACGCTGTTGGCTGCGCGTCCCTACCTTGCCGCATCCGCACGCGCTCACGCAGAGCGGCATTCAGATTTTCCCACGTATCGTCGAGGCGCCAATGCCGGAAGTAGTGGTAGACGGTCTGCCACGGCGGGAAGTCGCAGGGGAGCATCCGCCACGCGCAGCCGCCACGCAGGATGGAGAAGATGCCATCGAGGGTGGTGCGCAGGGGCCATTTGCGGGGACGGCCACCCGTCGGTGCGGGAGGCAGCAGCGGCAAGTGAATGAGCCACTCGGCATCGGACAAGTCGCTCGGATAGCGATGAGATCGAGACATGGTAGCGCTCCAGACGGTTGAAACGACCGGCCAAAGCGCTATTCTCTCCCCTTCTCAGACCGCTTCTAGTAGCGCCTGCTCTGGTGTAGATACCCCCGACTTTTTTTGTGCTCTCCTTCTGGCTGCCGCGCTTCGGCACCCGCGTCGTTCATCAATTCTCTACCCGCACCTTGAATTGCTTCGCGATTCATGTTACGCTCCCTCCATCGACCTTTGCAGCGAAAGCGCGGCTCTAGCCCGCCGCATCTTCCCTTCGCGGAGGACCGACGTGATGCCCACCCCCTCGCTGGTGATCCCGCAGCAGAGCAACGTGCCAGACCAGGCGACCGAGTCTCGGACCATAACGGCGAGCGGGGAGGCTGCACCAGCTTCCTCATCGTCTGTCGGCCTCCAGGTCGAGACCCAGCGGTCGACGAGCGTGCGGGTCAGTGTGGATACGGAGGCGAGGACGACCGCGCTGATCCACATGGTGCGATCGGGGCTGTCGCAGGACCTCGATGAAGCGGCGCAACACGAACTTGGGGTTCTCGCGACCCTGCTGCCGCGGCTCGCTACGATCAATAACGTGCTGCTGATCGATGAAGCGGAGCTGGCGCTCGGGGCGTTGCTGCAACCGCCGACGCAGGTGATCATCGCGCGCGAGATCAGGAAGCGGTTGCGACGGCAAGTGCATGTGGATGAAGTCCTGAACAGTTCGCCGGCGACGGCGGTGAGTCTGGGACTCGCGATTTTCGCAGCATGTCTGATCCCGATCATGATCCTCGTCGTCTCACTGGTGCGCTGGTTCGGGCCGGGCGATCTTTTCAACGTGCCGTTGAGCATGTATTCCCTCGTGTTCGTCTTCGGTGCCGCAGGTAGCATCGTAAGCATCATGGTGCGGATCCAGCAGTTCCACTTCAAAGACAAGGACGGCTTGCCGCTGCTGTTCACCGGGCTGTTTCGGCCGATCGTCGGCATCGGGTTCGCGTTTTTCGTGTTCGCGGCACTGGAATCGGGAGTAATCACGGTCGCCTTCCCGACCGAGAAGGCGCCCTTCCTCTATGCGGCGCTCTCCTTCATTGCCGGCTTCAGCGAACGCTTCGGCCAGAACATCGCGACGAAGGCGGAGAACCTAGCGGGATCGGATGCGCCGAACGGGACGCCAATGCAGAGCGCGCAGGGGACGGAGAAGAAAACACGACGCGTCCGGGTGTCGTAGCGGTGACAGCGATATGGGTAGGGCAAAAGGACGCGCTCTCACACAATTCACCGTTGTAGCAATTTATGTATTCGGCGCAGACAGTCCATTAGCTCACGACCGTGAGACCGTCCCCGGTGCCGACGTAGACCTTGCCCCGGATCACCGTCAGGAGGGTGAACGGGCTTCCCCGCCCCGCGTTTGTCCACTTGCCCACCGTGCAATGCGCGAGCGTCTGTGTCAGATCCGTCGCGTCATAGGCGTACAGGGTGAGCCCGTCCGCCTGCACCCCGTCCGCCCGGTTTACCGCCCAAACCACACCCGTCCCCGCCGCCGCCGCGTTCGACGAGACGGCAGGGGTCGTCCCACCATTAGGGAAGCCGGAACCGGACGGCACGGGATCGCCCGAGTTCACCCCGATCGGTTGTGAGCAGATGGGCACCGTCGACGCCGACTTGCGCACTAGCTGCCCGTCGCCGAGCTGGAAGGCGACAAGTGGCCCGGTGTTGCCGGCGCAATAGACGAACTGCCCGCCGGGCCCGTGATAGTACGCCGGCCCGCCGAAGATCCCCGGCTGCACCCGGTCGCTGCCGAGCGGCAAGCCGGGGACCGTCGGCGTCTTCCCCGGCTGTAGTTCGATACGCTGCACCACCCGGTCGGGTCCTGTCCCGTTACCGTTATACCCACCCATCCCGTCCCGGTCGATGAGGTAGACAAAGCCCTGCTTGCCACATCCCACCAGCAGGCGCGGATGTGCCCCGCCCCCCTGGTCCGGTATGACCATCGCCCCGCCCGAGCCGAGGTCCCAGTCGTTCTGTTGCAGCAGCAGCTGATCGAAGGGGGTGAACGAGTCGACGACGGTGAGCCACGGTGACTGCAGCTGCAGCTTGAGTATCGAGTTGCCATACGCCTTCGGGGGGAAATTGGGGGAGAAAGGCCCATTCCCCGTCTGGCAATAGACGGCGTTGTGCTCATCTGCTGCGAGGCCGAATCCCGCCTGCCAGATCCCGTTCCCACCCTGGGGTGCCGCATTGAAGACGCCGTGTTGGTTCAACGTGGCGGCATCGTAGGCAAAGACCCAGCCATGATAGTCCCCCTTGTCGCAGTGGGCGCCGAAGGCAATGTAGACGGCATCGTTGCTGAGCAGGAGCGCGGGGCGGTTCAGTTGCCAGCGCGGGTCGAAGTCCGCGCTGCCCGGAAACGACCCCTGGATCTCCACCGGGCTGTACGTCCGATCCATACCTGTGGCGAGGTCGAGCGCATGCAGGCGCTGGAAGACAGCGCTCCCATCGGCCCGCTTCGTTTTGGCCACGACGTACAGCGTATTCGTTGTCCGGTCGATCACCGGCGTCGCGGTGATGCCGATGTGAGGATCGACGTTCTGGCATGGCCCGCCGACGTCGCGCACGTCGTCCGACACGAGCATCGCCTCCCCCCCAGGCACGAGACTGCGCTCCCAGAGCGCCGGTATCTTGGTGTCGGCGTCGAACGCATAGACCATGTCATCTTCGGTGGCGACATAGACGACGTTGTGCGTGCCCTTCCCCGGGATGGCGACGTCCTGGACGTAGAGTGGCTGCGCGTATACCTGGCCCTGGACACCCTGCGTGAAGAGCACGGCGCAGTGCGCGCGCACGCTCGCGACCGTGAAGGTGGCTTCGTGGGGGTTCCAGCCGGTCCTCCCCTTGTCGTAACCTTGCATCGTGACGTTGTGCTCGACCGTGACGGTGCTGCTGTTTTGGGTGGGCAGCGAAGGCAATGTCTGCGTAACAGAAACCGTGTCGCCGGGTGCGAGGGGATGCGGCAAGGGGATCCGAGCGCCGTCGAATGTCCCCAGCCACCAGTTCTTGTCGCCAGGGTAGTAGAAGAGGAGGTCCGTCTTGCCCGTGCCCGTGAAGTCACCCGTCCAGAACGGGCGTCCATCGGCGAGGGGTCCGAACCCGCGGGTGTTGGCGGGCGGCGTCCAAGCGAGGTGGCTCCCGTCATACACGCCGAGCCACCAGTTCCCGTCACCCGGCGCGTAGAAGAGCAGGTTCGTTCTATCGAGACCGGTGAACGCACCCGTCCAAAAGGGCCGTCCGTCGGCGAGATTGCCGAAGCTCGGCGCGCCGAGGACCGCCCCGGAGGTGTTCCCGATCAGCTGCCAGCGCAGCTTGAGCCCCTCCGACCGGGTACCGTCGTAGACTCCAAGCCACCAGTTGCCGTCAGCGGGGGCATAGAAGAGGAGGTCGGTCGTGCCCGGGGTGCTAAATGCACCCGTCCAGAAGGGACGACCATCCGTCAGGTGGCCGAAGTTCGGCGCGCCGGGGAACGCCCCGCTGGTGTTGCCGATCTGTTCCCACACCAGCTTGAGTCCCGCGGGCTGCGAACCATCATACGTCCCGAGCCACCAGTTGCCGTCCCCGGGGTAGTAGAAGAGGAGGTCGGTCGTGCCCGAGCCGGTGAAGTCCCCCGTCCAGAAGGGGCGACCATCAGTCAGTTTGCCGAAGGTGCGCGCGCCGGGGAAGGCCCCGCTCGTGTTGCCGATCTTCTCCCAGCGCAGCTTCAGGCCTTCTCCTTGGGTGCCGTCGTATACCCCCAACCACCAGTCACCATCGTTCGGTTCGTAGAAGAGGATGTCGGCTTTGCCCATGCCCGTGAAGTCCCCCGTCCAGAAGGGTCGCCCGTCTGCGATGTTGCCGAATCGCGTCGCGCCGGGGAAGGCGCCGCTGGTATTACCAATCTGGTCCCACTGGAGCTTAAGCCCTGTGGGTTTCGTGCCGTCATGCGTCCCGAGCCACCAGTTCCCGTCCCCGGGGTAGTAGAAGAGGAGGTCGGTCGTGCCCGAGCCGGTGAAGTCACCCGTCCAGAAGGGGCGACCGTCGGTCAGTTTGCCGAAGGTGCGCGCGCCGGGGAAGGCCCCGCTCGTGTTGCCGATCTTCTCCCAGGCAAGCTGGTCGGCGGTGAACGCGCCGAGCCACCAGTTGCCGTCGGCGGGGGCATAAAAGAGGATGTCGGTCGTGCCGGGAGTGCGGAAAGAACCGGTCCAGAAAGGGCGATGGTCCGCTACTTGCCCAAAGCTTGCCGTGTTACCGGCGAGCGCCCAACCGAGGAGGAGCGTCGCCACGTCGCTGGCAGTCACGGCATTGCCGCCGACGGAGAGGCTGAGATGCGCGCCAACGACGGTATTCGTAACGAGCACCGCGTCGGTGGATTGGTCGACCGGCTGCACAACGGGCGTCGCAAGTGGAGATGGCATGGGGAACACGCTCCTTTCCGAGTAGTAGCCGACTGGATGCACTCTGGTACATTAAGCATACGCACACTCGTCTGCCATTACAAGCAGATCTATTCCCGCGAGAACAAGATCACCCACACAAGGATCGGTATGAGGTCCGCAGCCGTTTCCGGGTAAGACATCGTCGCGAATCAGCCCGCCCCAAATGCCGAACCCGCCCTATCCGGTTCCTCCTCTACCCGTCCGTCTCCCGCGCATTGCTGTTGCGAACCGGCACTGGTAATCGTCGTGCGAACGCGAACCTGTCGGCGAGGATGGCTCTCCGTTGGTAGCGCGGTAGCCGCGACTGGCCGTTTCCATCGTGCGATAGCGCCAGCCATGCGCATCGCGAACGGTGAAGACGAGGTCGTTCGCGCAAGGGAAACACGGGATACCGGGCCTATTGGGCGTTGATTGCCCGCTCATACTCCGAGCGGATTTGATTACCGCCCCGGTTATGCCACTCCGCGATGTACGCGGCGAGCGCGGACAACGGGTCCCGACCCACGATGATGGCAGTGAGTCGATCGATGCGTAACTGGTTGAGCTCAGCCACTTTCGCCACATGCGTCGGCGAGTACAACCCGCGCGTCGGGTCCGCGCTGCCGATCGCGAGCAGATTGCGTACCAGATTCTGCATGCGCTGCGCATCGCCGGGTGCGTCGGGATAATAATAGGTGGGCAGACCGTTCGTCAGTCGATTGAGCTCGCCGATCTCCGCCTTGCCGACTGCCGTGAGGACGTGCGTGCCGTCATCGGCGATCGTATGATGCCGCCCCTCGATCCCGAACTGGAGGAATGTCCACTCCTCGCTCCCGAAGGGGGCGGCGTAGTAGTCGAGCACCCGCAAGAGCTCCCTAACGCGCTTCGGCGTCTTGCCAACCTTGGTTGGGATCGCGATGAAGCCGAAGGTGCCGTCGGCGATGCGGGTGACCGCGTTGGCGCCATCGAAAGCCATTGGCATCAGCCCGATCGGCTCGGCTCTCGGGTTAAGCTCCCTGGTTCGCCCACGTATGCCCTGTCTCCCGGCTGCGATCTGGGTGCTGTCCATCAACGCACCGATCGCACCCCGGATGAACGCGTCCTGCGCCTGGCTGGTGGTCATCGTGGCGGTATCCGGATGGAAGATGCCCGCGTCGGCGAGTCGCCGCAGGTACACGATCGCCGCGTTGAACTCCTCGGTCTCGATCTCGTTGGTCAGTGATCCATCATGGTTGAGGCGCCAGTTGTTAGGTGTGCGAAACATGTCCGCGAAGAATTCGAGGTTGAAAATGGCCGCCCCGGACGATTTGGCACCCATACCATACGTATCGGCCTTCCCATTCGCGTCCGGGTCGGCCACCGTAAAGGCGACCATGAGGTCGGCGAACTGATCGGCGTTCCTCGCCTGCGGAATCCCGACGATCTCCGCCCAGTCCTGTCGGAAGAGTAGGGTGTTACTTGCGAGAGCACGGGGGCGCGGCACACCGTAGAGCGTACCGTTGAGCGACGCACTCTTCCAAATGGATTCGGGAAAGTGGGCAAGGTTCGGGTACTCGGCGAGCGCCTCAGCCGTGAGATAGGGAGTGAGGTCCGTGTAGGCACCCTGTACGACGACTTTGTATTGGTTAGGGGCACTGATCAGTTCTAGGAAAGTCAAGTCGGCGTACGCGCCGCTCGCACTGAGCGCGGAAATCTTTTCTGGATAGCTAGCAGCGGGTACGAGCATCATGTCGAGCGAGATGCCGAGCCGCCTCTCCAGTTCCTGCCAGTAGATATTGTGATCATGGGGAACTGGCGGCGCTTGATACGCGATCAGGAAGGCAGAAACCTTCGTGCCAGCGGCTGGATTTTCGCGCACCGACCGGTACGGTGAAGGAAGCGTTACGTATGCCTCCGGCACACTTACCGCAAGCGATGGCAGACTGCCTTCTGTTGTTGGCGTTGATCCGATTCCTGCCGCCACGGCTGAAACCATCGAGTCACGCGTCGAAGAAGACCCTCGCACGCCTGGAGGCGTCGTGGCTTGCGCGCCGGCCACCGGAACGTAATTCCCCTTGGTGCATGCCGTGAGGAGTGCCGTGACAGCCAATCCGCTTGTTGCAGCGAGAAATCGTCGCCGGCTGACCCGGGTCAGCACTTTTCCCTTTGCAATGATCGGCGCCATAGTGCCTCAGTCCAGAGGACCTTCTCCGAAAGCGGGATGTATCCGACGACGCAGGTTGGCATACCGTTGGAGATGCCCCGATCGTGGCCGCGATAGATCTCGCTCATCTGATGGTGTCCCCAACCTCATTGAGGCGCGTTACCGCCTGCCGCTGCTTGCGACTTTTCCGGTGGCTTGCCGGCGGCACGGACGTTGGTGAACCTATTCAGCACATCGAACCAGAAGGGCGCGCCCAGTGACACCGCGAAGACCGTCAAGAGGAGGCCGATCAGCTTCCGTGCCGTCTGCCAGCGGAGCCAGTCCCCGATCGGCGGTACGCCGCCGTTGTAGCCGAACAGCTGATTGAGCGGCACCAAGTCTCTTTGTACCTTGTTCAGATCCGGGGTTGCCTGCCCGCCGGAGCTTGCGAGCTGGCTGGCATCCGCTACGAGGACCGACCGGAGCGTTGCGCTTGTCGAAAGCGTGTTGACGATGCGGAGCGTGTCGGCGCCGACGGCGATCGTCACGATCAATGCGATGATGAGCAGCCACCATTGCACCCGCCGCTTGTAGACGCCCGACACGCGGTCCATGACATCGTCATACCAGCCCTCGACGCGGGTGTGCAGGCCGTGCAGGTCGGCCTGCACCGCGTCGAGGGCGTGCAACACCGCGTGTGAGAACGACGCCGCAGGACTGTCCGGGCCGATGTCCTGAATCACCGCGCGGATGTCCTCGAAAGTCCATGCCAGCTTGATCGCATCGCGCGCCCTCGCCTCGCCCGGATCCGTTTGCGGGAGGGTGTCGACGATTTGCTTCACGCGCGTTACCTGCCGACCCAGTTCCGCGGGGCTCTGGCTCTGGGCGATCAGGCTCAGTAGCGCCCTGCCGATCGATTGCTTCTCCGGGTCGGCGTCTTTTGCCAAGGCTTCAGCCTTCTCCCGGATGTCGGTGACCGTGGTCGGAGCGGTCACCGTGGTCGGATCGTCCACTACGGGCGGGAGGGAGTCGAAGAGTGCGGTCGTGAAGAGCGCCGCCGGGATGTAGCTCGGTTTGCCCGCGAAGGTCCATCTCCTGCGCTGCTGGCGACGGGTGTTCACTGGACGGCCCTCGGTGACGGCCCCCTTGAGGGCCGCGCCCTGGACTGCCGTGGTTTCGGTGCGGGTGCTGCCCAGCGACTTGATCAGCGGGTGCGTGAGCACCGCCCGCGCGAGGTCGCCGTCGCAGAGCATGTTTTGGATGCCCCGCTCCAGGTCCTTCGCGCGCAGCTTAAGAAAGCCGGCCAGCGTCTCCTGGATCGCGGAGCAGATCGTACTCAGGAGGATATAGACGACGATGAGGCCGATCGCAGTCTCAAGGACCGTCGACCCGAACAAGCCGGACATCGATCACCTCCATCTCTGCATCGCTTGCAGCGGTCCTCTTTGCCCCGGTCGCACCCGATCCGCCCAGCAGGATCCCATCGCCCCCAACTGTCTCAATATCCCACGAGGCCGCGTTGCCATCTGTCTGCAGCCTGCCCCCTTCGTTCGACGTGCGAGCTTCCTCCCCCACTGACCGCGATCGCCGCACCCTCCTCATGCCGCTACCGACCGGGCGACGATATCCCGCTGCACCGCCGTGTTGTCCGCGACGAAATACGAGCCGTGCGGATCCCCCCCGCCGAAGTCCGGCACCTCGTAGTCGTGATCGACCGCGAACCCCGGGCTGAGCCACGCGCCGACGTAATCGCCGTCCGCCTCGACGTTCACCCAGTCCGTGAGTTTGTCCGGTTTGCGGCCCGAGCTGTCGTCCAGCAGGTGGCGCACCGCCCAGAGCGGGCTCCCCAGCGTGAACAGGTGGGCGACATGCAGGTCCGGCTGCTCCGCTTCCAGATCGAGCAGGGTGTCGTACGCGACGACGGTACCCCAGCTGTGCGCGATCACCGAGATGGCGAAGTCGCCGCCCGCGAGCGGCCGCAGCTGCGCCTTCATCTTCTCCTTGACGGCGCTCCGGACCCGCCTGCTCACCAGATACTGGACGAACTCGCCGATGTGGATGTCGGGCAGGGGGAACCAGCCGGACAACCCCTGCGGCATCGCCGCTCCGGGCGGGCGGGTCCGCTCGACGGGGCCGCCCGCGATCGGGCCATTCCGCCCGGCCGCGTACGCCGACGCCCGCGCGGCGATCAGCGTCTCCACCTCGGACTGCACCTCCACCGCGCGCAGCTGCTCTCGCCGCGTGAGCGCGGCGTGCGGGGTCGCGGCCGCCGCCCCCGCACGCAGTGCGGCGACGGCGAGGGTGAAGACGTCCGCCCAGAGCACCTCGACGAACTCGCCGTCCGGGAAGCCGAGAAAGGGATTGAACACGGCCTGCCATGCCGCCGAATAACCGGCGGTATAGGCGCCGATGCCGTGCACCCAGACGATCCGATGGTCCATGACTCATCCCCTCCTCGCGACGCCCACGGCGCGCAGCGCGCGCTTTATACGCACATGTTCTGCTGGTTGGACCATTCCAGTTGCACGGTGTAGGTGCCGATCTTCTTCGTCTTCCAGGCGCAGATGTCGCCGATCTCGCCGTTGGCGTCGTCGTACCACCCGTTGCCCGGCACGGCGTCGGTGATCGCCTCGCACA
>JBBRLR010000076.1:0-22999 GCA_038231255.1 Thermomicrobiales bacterium
GGACCTGTGGAACGTCAGCGACAACGGCGGGCTGGAGGTCTATCGGCGGCGGCGCGACATCGTCCATCGGAGCGCCGAGGGGGCCGGGCGCGACCCCGCTTCGATTACCCTGACCGTCACCCACGAGGCCCCGCTGCCGCAGACGAGCGAGGAATCGGAGCGGTGGGTCGAGAAGCTGCAGGCATGGTCGGCGGAGGGCGTCGGCCACTCCCTGCTCGACTTCGGCCACGTCACCGCCACCGAACCAATCATGCGGTTCGTCGAAGAGGTGATGACGCCGCTGCGAGGGGCGTGACGCGATGGCCCCGCCAGCGAGTGCTGGCGGGGCCGCTTCTACCCTGGGCACCCACCCCGATCCTGATGCCCGCGCCGTGCCGCGAGCAGGGCATCATCATGATGATCGCAGGAAAGATTGTGGTGAACCCTCCGTCGCAAAAAAACCACCGGGAATCATCCAAGAAAGCCAGCGAACATTCGGAAAACCGGCAGGAGTGAAATCGTCTCAGAAAGGGTCGAGCGTGATGAAGAACTCCGAGGCTACCTCGTGACGTAGGAATTCATCTCAATGCGTCGATATTTCGGCCGGTTTCATGTATTCGCGATACGGCCTGCGATATAATCGGCGTTCACAACACACGCGTATGGCGCGGGGAAGGGAGACCAGAACCCCTCTCTCTTCGTCACGATTCAGTGGTCCGGGATACCGGACCGTTGCCGGGGGCTCGTTCATGCGGCAGACAACGCTCGCGACGCTCACCGATCACGAACGAGCGGACGCATTCAACCTTGTCTACACGGACTATTTCGTGCCGGTCACCCTCACCGAGCAGGGAGCACAATCCCATGTGGAGGCGGGCGATATCGCGCTGGCCGCCTCGCCGCTCTGGCTCGATGATACGGGTGAGGTTGTCGCCCTCGCGGCGCTCGCCGTGCGCGGTACCCGCGGCTGGGTTGGGGGATTCGGCGTCGCCCCTGCCTACCGGGGACACGGTGTCAGCCATGGACTGATCGGCGCGCTCCTCGATCGTGCCCGGCGGATCGGCGTGCGCGATGTTGCCCTCGAGGTGCTCGTGCAGAACGCGCCCGCGATGCGCGTCTATCTGCGTGCGGGCTTTGCGCATCATCGCGACCTGCGCACCTTTCGCTGGGCGCACCCCATCGTGGCAGGGGAAGTGCTGGACATACATCCGGCCATCCCGGCGTCGCTCCTCCCGCATCGCGCACGGATCGGCGCATCGCCGCCGTGGCAGCGGGAGCCAGCGAGTGTGGCGAAGATGCCTGGCCTGGCAGGGCTAGCCTGCGGTGCATCGGACGCACCGCAGGCATTCCTTCTCTCACGCGCCTTTGACGACGCGATCACGATCGTGGACATTGCCGCCCCGAATGCCGAGACGACCATCCGCCTGGTCCATGCGCTCGCCCGCCGCTCTGCGGGTTGTCCGATGCGCCTGATGAATGAACCCGCGGAGAGTCCGGTCTGCGCCGCGCTCGAATCGCTCGGCTGGGAGGAGATCATCCGCCAGCACGAGCTGCGGTGCGTCTTGGCGTGACCCCGTTTCAGTGGAGAATGAAACTCAACGCCTCGAGGCTGAGGGCGATGCACCTCCTTGTCGGTAGGATCGGTGATCAATCATCGCGTGCCCACTTTTTCTTCAGTCTACTCCGCCATCCGCAGATATTGGTAGAGGGTCTCACGGCTGATCCCGTACGCCCGCGCCACCGCCGCCTTCCCCTCCCCCGCCGCGATGCGTTGCCGCAGCTCCGCCCGCTGCTCCACGGAGAGCGCCTTCTTCCTGCCCCGATATACCCCCCGCCGCTTCGCCAGTGCGATCCCCTCCCGCTGCCGCTCCCGGATCAGCGCCCGCTCGAACTCCGCGAACGCCCCCATCACCGACAACAAGAGCGTCGCCATCGGCGCGTCCTCCCCCGTGAAGGTCAGCCCCTCCTTGACGAACGCCACCCGGATCCCCCGCCCGGTGAGTTGCTGCACGAGGCGGCGCAGATCATCGAGGTTGCGCGCCAGGCGGTCCATGCTATGCACGACGACCGTGTCGCCCTCGCGCGCGAAGCGCAGCAGAGCGTCGAGCTGGGGACGCGCGACATCCTTGCCCGAGGCTTTGTCGGTGAAAGTGCGGTCGACGGGAATCTGTTCAAGTTGACGGTCCGGGTTCTGGTCGAGGGAGCTGACGCGGACATAGCCGATGCGCTGTCCATTCATGGTGTTCTATCCTCCATCTGTCAAGATAGAGTCTATAAGGTTCGGGAACATCTGTCAAGAAAGAGGAATGGGGAGTCTATTCTGACGGGAAGAAGAGAGGAAGGCTGACGTCCGGTTGGGGTAGACCCTAGATAGACACATGCTTTGACGCTTGGAGATTCCGCTTTGATCGAATCTCACACGCCTTCAGTTTCCGCTATCGAGAGACAGTGATTTGTCCTGCCGACATGCACCCACGCCCCCGCTTCGCCTATCACATGGCCGAAGCCGTCCCGCTGCACCGGTTGGCGCAGATCATGCACGCCTCGTCATGACTGGGGGGTTCTCCCGCACTCTCGATACTGCTGGCGAAGTCGTCAAATCAACGTACGGACGCAGCAGAAGGGCGGGACGGTGGTCGCATTTCGCGCCGGTTTCACCTCGTTTCGGACTTCGCCAGCAGTATCACTCTCGATGCACCAAAAGCGATGAGCCGCCCGCCACAGCAACGGCTTTCTCGGTCGGCACCGATTCGCGCAACCCTCTCGCATCCCATATGCGTTCTGCTCGGCCCGGCAGCCAGGAACTGAGTATCCAGCATCATCGGGAATGCGGGAGAGCCCCTATCCTCTGACGGAGTGTGCATCTTCGCCATCGTCCTCCTTGCTGTCGCGTTCTTTGTCTATACGTATCTGTTCAGGGTTAGGGGGAAACGAGGAGGGCGCGGCAGGCAAGGAAGGGATTGATGCCTATGCGCCGCCACCCTGCCCAAAGGGCACCCGCGAACAATGAGGCGAGCGTCGTCTTCGTCTCGCTCCCCGCCGGTGAGCGCGTTCCGCCACTGATCTTCCGGCTTGTCACGAGGTGCCGTAATGCCCGCTCTGCTTCGTTGTTGTCCGGCGGTACGTCCGGTTCGTGCACGAAGACGAACAACTCATGCAGGTGCTTCGCCATCCGTTGGCTTAACATGCGCTGCGGCACCCGCGCTTCGGTGTACGGTGCGTAGATCGCCTGCAACTCCCGCATGAAGACCCGCTCTGCCTCCCGCCGCGCCGCTTCCCCGTCCGCCGCGTGCGTTTCCTTCCACGTCACCGCCCGCCGGTAGAGATCATGGATCCCCGCTGCCCACGCCTGCGCATCGGCATCTTTCTCCTGCGCCACCCGCAGGTCGTGGACGTCCCTGAGCAAATGCGCCCAGCATTTCTGCTTCACCCCCGGATAGTGCTGGTAGCCCACATAAAAATCGCTCACCAGCACCCCGGCGAACTCGTCGCCCAACACCGCGTCCACCGTCGCCCCACCCCGGCTGCCCCGCACGAAATATTGGGCCGTCGGCGTGCAGAAGACCCACAGGTAGCCGTTCACCCCATTCTCCCGCCACCCTGTCTCATCGCCATGCACACACGGACTGCCCCGAATCGCCTCCCGGATGGCCTCAACTGTTGCCGCGGCCGCCCGCGCCACCTGCTTCAGCGCCCCGACAATCGCTCCGACACTGACCGACACTGCATGAAAGGTCGCCAGATACCATTGGATCGTCGCAATCGGCAAGCGCGCTTCCTCGCGCAGCGTCGCGATCAGGCTCACCAGCCCGACACCGAACCGCTGCCTGCCCACCACCGCTTCCCCCAACGCCACCGCTGGGGTGTGCCGCGTGTGACAGTGCGGGCAGCACCGTTCGAGGAACACATGCTCCGTGACCACCGCAGGCACCAGCGACACCTCGATCACTTCCCGTGTCCGTTTGACGCTGCCGCCTGTGAGCAGCAGGCCACAGGTCGGGCAGTGCGCCACGGCATGGATCACCCGCGCCGTCGGCTCCATCCGCCGCCGGACAAACTGCTGCTCCCGCCCTTTGCGTGACTGCTTCGGTGGACGCGCCTTCCCGGTCGCTGGTTTGAGACCCGGCATCCCCTGCGCTCGTCCCGTCAGCGTATCGCCATCGGTCACGGCGTCCAGACGCGCCAGCAACTCCCCAACGCGCTGCGTCAACTGCGTCACCGTCGCTTCGAGCGTGGCGATGACGGCGCGTTGCTCGGCCACCACCGCTTCCAACGCCGTGATGCGCTCATGTTGGGTGAGGATGAGCCGGATGAGATCATCCCGGCTGGCGCTATGCAGATCAAGCATGTGATCAGCATACCTGTTCCCCCTAACCCTGAACAGATACGTCTATACCGCTCAGCACCGGTGATCGCCGCACGCCTGAGTAGCAAGAAGAGGATGTGATCTCCGCACTCGGACGATCCCCTTACTCGCCATCAGAACAGAACCGCCGCGGTGTGACTGCACCAGGGCTGTTGCAAAGTCCGACTACGGTAAGTGAGGAGAACTGAGAAAGCAGAGAACGCCGCCCTTTGACCGCCCTGAACCGATGTCGCAGGGGCGCAAACGGCCCCAAAATCTGTGCAAACCCGTGCGTGATCGCGCCACTTTTCCGGTGACCAACAGCGAGGAGGCTCGACAAATGGTGGTTACTTCTTCTCACCTATTCACCCTAACCCGACTTTGCAACAGCCCTGGTGACTGCACCTCATGGTGTTGACAACTACTCATCGTACCGTATACGATTTCTGTAGGTTACACAAAGGAATAAAAAGAGATTCCTCGCACGACTCAGGGAGGGAGGGGGAATGGTTCGCATGATGACGCGTGGCGGTAAGGTATGGCCCCGATGGATCGTCGCAGCATTGTTGCTCATCGGCCTCTCCGTGCTCGGAGATGGGACAGTCGCGGCGGATAGTCAATCCTTCCCGGAGACGGGCAAGAGCGTCTCCGGCGCATTCCTCGACTACTGGCGCGCCAACGGAGGCCTCGCCGCGTTCGGCTTGCCTATTGCCGATGCCGCCGAGGAGCCGAGCCCGTCCGACGGCCAGCGGTTTCTCATGCAGTGGTTCGAGCGCGCCCGCCTCGAACTGCACCCGGACGGGGTGCAACTCGCGAGCCTCGGGCGGGAGTTGCGCGCCGACGCGATCGCCGTGGACCCCGACTTCCTTCGGGCGGATGTACTCTATAACGCTGCGCAGCCCCGGGAACTCCAGCAGTATTTCGGCGAAACCGGGCATAACCTTCGCTTCCAGTTCCTGGATTACTGGCGCGCGAACGGCGGGCTCGCACGGTTCGGCCTCCCGATCAGCGAAGAGCACCAGGAAACGGATGCCGAGACTGGCAACATATATGTGATGCAGTGGTTCGAGCGGGCGCGCTTCGAGTTCCATGATGGGCAAGTGCAGACCGGTCTGTTGGGCAGACAGATTAAGGCGCCCCGCCGCGGCGGCGAGTATGCCTGGAAAATCGGCTCGGGGTTTGGCGGCCTCGCGTATCCGCAAGGGATCGCGCTCGATGGGCAGGGTTTCGTGTATGTCAGCGATACGGATAACAATCGCATCCAGAAATACGACGGGAACGGTCAATTCATCACTCGCTGGGGCATCACCGGGAATGGCAACGGGCAATTCCGCCGCCCGAAAGGGATCGCGATCGACGGAGGCGGCAATGTCTACGTTGTGGACGCGGACAACCGCCGCATCCAGAAGTTCAGCAACCTCGGCGTGTTCGTCCTCCAGTGGGGCGGTCAAGGAAACGGGAATGGCCGATTCGGCTATCCCGAACGGATCGCAGTGGACGGCGCGGGCAATGTCTACGTCGCCGATACCGAGGCGAACCAAGTCCAGAAATTCGACGGGAACGGACAGTTCCTGCTGAAGTGGGGAGGGAGGGGCATCGGGGACGGGCAGTTCGACCGACCCGACGGCATCGCGGTGGACGCGACCGGGAATGTGACCGTCGCGGATATGCATAACAACCGTTTCGAGAGGTTCGATAGCGGTGGGCAGTTCCTC
This sequence comes from Thermomicrobiales bacterium, assembly GCA_038231255.1. GTDB lineage: Bacteria > Chloroflexota > Chloroflexia > Thermomicrobiales > JALYUS01 > JALYUS01. The sequence continues at coordinate 6,040 of JBBRLR010000076.1, forward strand.
GCGAAATGGGCGGCGGCGGGCGATGGCCCGGAAGGGATCACAGCGGATGCGACGGCGAACCTTTACGCCGGGGATACGAGCGGCCGCATACAGAAGTATGACATCAACGGGCGCCCGGCACTCGCCTGGGGCAGCGGCGGCCACAACGACGGTCAGTTCGACGAGCCGCACGATCTCGCCGTAGACGGTGCGGGCAATGTCTATGTCGCGGACCTGTTCAACAGCCGGGTGCAAAAGTTCGACGGAAGCGGGCGGTTCCTGCTTGCATGGGGTGGTGGCTCCAGCGCCGACGGCCAGTTCAACAATCCGACCGGCGTGTCAACGGACACATCCGGCAATTTTTACGTCGCTGATACGTGGAATAATCGGATACAGAAGTTCGACCCGCACGGCCGGTTCCTTCTCAAATGGGGCAGCGAAGGCGGGGGGGACGGGCAGTTCCTCCTGCCGCAACACCTCGCGACCGATCGTAGCGGCAATGTCTACGTCGCCGACACAGGCAACAATCGCGTGCAGAAGTTCGATGCGGCCGGCAAGTTCCTCCTGAAGTGGGGGAGCCGCGGGAGAGGGGACGGGCAATTCGGCTTCGGGCGCGATGCGCAGGACGGCTTCGGGATCGCGGTAGACGGGTCCGGCAACGTCTTCGTCGCCGATACGGCCAATAACCGGGTACAGAAGTTCGACGCCAATGGGACTCTGATGACGAAATGGGGCGACGGGCTATTCGATCATCCCTACGATCTGGCGGTCGACGCATCGGGGAACGTGTATGTCGCCGACGGCGCGAATCACCGCGTGCAGAAGTTCGACGGGACTGGCCGGTTCCTCCTCAAATGGGGGAGCGAGGGGACGGCGAATGGGCAGTTTCAATTTCCGGCGGGGATCGCCGTGGACGGAACGGGGAATGTCTATGTTGCTGAAACGGGCAACACCTTCAGCCGTATCCAGAGATTCGACCCGAACGGCCAATTCCTTGACGCTTGGGGTAGCTACGGACGTGGCGACGGGCAGATGCATTTCGTCTTTGCAGGCCTGACGGCGGACGGGGCCGGCAATGTAACCATCGCGGACAATCGCAACAATCGCGTCCAAAGATTCCGCCAGCGGTGATCAGCACGTTCCCGGAGCGCAGGTCGGTGCCTTCGGCTGGGCGGCCGGCTGTTGGACAGCCGGTTGCTGACCGCCCCCCACCGGGGCAGTGCGCGGAGCGGCCGGAACGGGCGTCACCTCCGGAGCCTTCACCTGGAACGTCGGCTGATTCGGCAACAGTGCATCGTTGTGCCGCACTTCGATACGGTAATTGCCCGCCGCAGGCTTGCCGAGCGAGACGGTGACGAACCCGCCAGATTTTTGCACCGTCACGCTCTGCGTTTGCTGCGCGCGGCCATCGGCCACCACGGCAATGTCGAAACGTTCCACACCGGCGCGCGCGCCGTCGTAATTCAGGAAGACGAAGACTTCCTGCCCGGCGGTGAAGGCATCAACGGCGTCGGCGGGCGACAGTGTCTCGAGGTCTCCGCGATCTGTGGTGCCTGCGCCAAAAACGCCGAGGCTCGGCACCGACGTCGCCGTGGGCGGAATAGCGGTCGGCGTCGCCGTCGGCGTCACCGTCGGTGGCAGTATGACGGTCTCCTGCCGCGCCGCGGCGACGGTTGCGGTGGGCGCGATGGAAGTCGCGGTCGGCGCGCTCGTGACGGGTAGTGGAGCGATCGCGGTTGCCGTCGGACGCACGGGGATTGCGAAAGGCGCCGGCTCGCTCGGCGACGGCCCACCTGTCGCGGGACTGGACGCCGTCACCGATCGGCCGCCGTCATTCAGGCGCGATGCTGCGACCAGACCGCCGGCGATAAGCACCAGAACCATGGCACCGACGATGGCGGCAACCACGCCGCGCACCTTCCGTGCCGTCCCCGGAGTGCCTTGGCGGGCACGCTCCTCGCCGCCTGCGTGCGCGATCGGCGGCGATCGGTCGGGAGTCGCGTCGGCCGTCGCGACGCGCGGCTCCCACCCCTTGTCACCTCGCGGCGTGCCTGTCGTCGGCTCGGTGTGGGTTGGTGTCGTGTCATGCACCGGCTGCGTCGCGATCCCTTCGCGAGCGGGGAGGAGTTTCGCGGTTGGCAGCATGACGGGCCGGCCAGCTTCCGTGGATGCGGCTTTCACTGGGACGTCCGGCGTCGCCAATGACGGTACCGAGACCGGCCGGGCCGGGATCGACGCTGCCGCCGATGGCTCAGCGGGCGCTTCCATGACCGGCGCCGCGGGAGATGGCGCAGGGCGCGATGGCATATTCGGCGAGATGGTATCCAGGCCGAGCGATTGCTCGATGCGCCGGATGGCCAGCGCGATATCCGCCATCTCCCGGAAGCGGTCGTCCGGCGCCACCGCTACCATCCGCTCGATCAGTGCGGCGACCGGAGATTGGAGTGTGGCGAGGAAATCCGCGATCTCCCCTCCCCGTAACCGTTTGTACGGCTGCCCGTGCAAGAGTTCGAACAGTGTGAGGCCGACGCTATACTGATCTGACGTTGGGCGCACGTATCCGGTTGTGCCGGCCTGTTCCGGGCTCATGTAGAGCGGCGTGCCGGGATGCCCGACGGACATCGAGGTCCGCGCGGAAAGATGGTCGAGTTGGGCGATGCCGAAGTCTCCGACCTGTGCGCGCCCGTCAGCGGCGAGAAAGATGTTGGCGGGTTTGATATCGCGATGGACAATGCCGGCATCATGGGCCGCCTGTAAGCCGCGGGCGATATCCGCGGTGAGGCGCAGACCGTCCGCGATCGAAAATGGCCCGTGAGATGCGAGACGGTCGGCGATCGTGCCGCCCGGGACGAATTGGAGCACGAGATGCAGTGAGCCGTCGTGATCTTCAAGCAGGTCATAAACAGTCACGAGATTGGCGTGGCTACCGACGCGCGCTCCCGCCTCCGCCTCGCGGACAAAGCGGTCCTCCACCTGACGAAAATGGTACAGGTCATCCTGAGCGAGCGAGCGCTTCAAGGTCTTGATGGCCACCGGGCGCTTCAGACGCGTATCGAACGCCCGCTCGACGTGGCCGAACGCGCCTTCACCGATGACCGATTCAGTACGATACCGGCCCAGCAACAATGGGGGAAATGTCCCGCTCACCTCGCCCACCGATTCCCCTTTTGTCCAATCACCCTGAGGCGGCGATTGCCCGCATGTACCGGACTCCGGGTGATACCGCAATCCCGCTAACAGATCGGTCCTCGGTGGACGGTCACTAGCGGAGAAAGACTACGGAGGCGACGATGCCTTCGACGTCGCCGGTGTGCCCGCCCTGATTCCGGGCCTGGAAGTCGAACTCTTTGCCCCCGTGATTTGCGATCCATAATTTGCCGGTGCGGGGCGGGGCGATCGTATTGTCCTGCGAGACATAGGTGAAGTCCAGCGCAATGGCCGGCTCGGCGCCCACTGTTCCCTGCGAGACATTGTTGTCGGCGTAAGAATACACCACACTTTGCCGGTGGATTTGCTTGACGGCGTCGATGAGGGCATCGGGTGGTCCCGACTGATCGAACATATCGACGAAGAAGAGGACGCCATCCGGCCCGTCGAGCTCGAGGAGATTCTGCGCGGCGCCGGGGAGGCGGGTCACCTTCCAGCCACCCGGATATTGCAGACGGAGTCTCTGCTCGGGGTCGGTCCACGTACCGACGGCCCCGCCGATGTTCGCAGCAACCGTATTCGCGGGCGCGGACGATGCATTGTTCGCTGGGGACCGCGCCGGAATCGCGCTCGACGGCGTGGGCGGTGAGGCGCTGCCCACACTGGGGGGAGTGGCGGGGATCCCACTGCCGGAAGAGGGCGCGGACGCATTAGATGACACCCCGGAGAGAGATACCGATGTTCCATAGGCGTTCTTCGAGTGCTCGATGTACACCGGGTCGTCGCCGACCGCGACATGGATCTGCCCGTCGCTGACGGTCGTCGGCACGGCTTTCCCGCTCAGGGTGTACGCTTGCGCCTCGCGCGATTCCGTCGCGAGACTCGTGCTCCCGCCGCCCCAGACGACATCGACCACCGTGCCGTTGCGATTGAAACGATAGGCGAGGCCGCCGTCCCCACGATCCGTCGGACCCTGCGTTAGCGCGCCCGCGAGATGCAGCGACATCTGCTGATACGCAAAGTACGATGGCTTCGGCGTTTGCCAGTCACTCTGCACCAGGCCGAAACGCGACTCGGGATCGCCGTCTAGCATGAATGCACTGTACATACCCGGCGTCAGCGCGCTCGCCGCCGGGCCGTCGTCACGGAAATCGTACCACATCGCCTGGTCAATACTGAGGTCGGTGAAGCCGAGCATCGAGACAAGCTGCTTAACCATGTAACTCCCCTGCCCGTCGCCGACGGCGTTGCCGCCGAAGCTGGGATCCGCGCTGGACCAGCCGAACTCGGTGAGGCGAACCGGCTTCCCGCCGCCCTGCTTTTGATGGTCGCGCAGGTTGGGGAGATCGAGCTTCTGAAATAACCCGTTATCGAAGTTTTCCCGGCCGACGTAGGGATGGAAGCCGAAGGAGTCGGAATATTTCTGGCTGCCCGCGGCGATGATCGCATCGCACATCGTGTAGTCTAGTTTCGAGCACGCACCGGCGGAGATTTGCGCCGTGGGATCCAGGGCCTTGATTGTCTCGTACGTTTCCCGCAGGAGGCTAACATACTGCTGCGGCGTACCCTTCCAGAAGTCCGAATCGTCCGGCTCGTTCCAGACTTCCCACTTGTGGATGGTATCCTTGTAGCGGCTGACGAACGCGGTGACGAAGTTCTTCCACCGGACCGGATCGGGCACGCCGCGATCTTCCTTGCCTACCTGGCAGGCGATATTGTTGTACGCGAGTTGTCCCATGATCTCGAGCTGATGCGCACGCGCCTCCCTCGTCAATTCATCGTAATAATCCCAGCTGTACTGGCCGCACTTCGGCTGCTCAACGTAATCCCACTTCACTTGCTCCGAAATGACCCCGGCCCCCATCCGCTGGAGGAGATCCATCGGCTCCTTGAAGTGTCCGAGTCTGCCGAATCGGGTCGCGATGTTCGAGACGACGCCGAATTTCTGAATCGGCGCACCGACGAAGGTCGCGGGCGTCGTCTTCTCGGGGACTTGCGGTGCCGCCAGCCCGGTCGTAACCGTGCTGCATGCAAGTGCCAACACGACCATCGCGACACCGACACGCCCGTGGAACACGTGTTTATTCATTCCCCCGCTCCCCTTCCCCAACCTACCCAATGGCGCGGATATATCGCCGAGTCGAAATCATTTACCGTGCAAAGCATGCCTGCGTTTCCTACGTATTTCCACCATACCCGTTTCCTTACGTATTGTCCAGCACTCAATAGGTCCGCTACGCGCGGATACCGTAGGACTTACGCAGTAGCGGGAAGGGTGTACCAGGGATGCGCGAGATAGCGACGCAACGCGGCGCGGATGATCCGTTCCTTCGCCAGCTTCCAGGCGAGCCATCGATCGTGCGTTTCGAGCCACGCTCGCGCAAGGGTGAGGTCGCGCACGTCAAGTGCCAGGTTTGCCGACACGCGTTGGGGGGCGAGGAGGAGACGGCCCACGCACTGCTGGATGAGGTGCAGTCCATCTGCGCGCCGCTCGGTGCGAAGCCGGTGCTCGCCCGTGCCGACGGGTTGGCGGCTCGCCTAACCAGTGGCTGACTGACCCTGAGGTTCACCGCCCCAACGCAAACCCATGTGCTTCTACCCGATCAAGGGGTTTGAGATAGGCTATAGGGTAGACCCCAGTCTGACAGCACAGAGGCGCAGTCGCATCCATCTTGCGGCAGGAGAGGGGGCGCGCGCGATCCTAGCGCGTCCCCGAGACGACAGCCACGGCCGTCATCAGGCGCAACCATCGCGTGAGGCATTCGACGGACGCGGTGGATCGCTGCGGTGGGGACGGCCCCTCTTTACTGAGTAGAGTGGGGTCGGGTGAGGGATGGAGCTACGTTGTCACCCGGTCGGCTGCGCCCGCCCGTGCACGGTCGAGCCAGAACAGCACCACGAACAGGGCGAGGAACGCGGTGTAGGTCCCCGTCCGCTCGATCACCTCGAACCAGCCGTACGGCTCGTTGGTCGGGAAGCGCAGCATCTCGAAGCCGATCTTCATCGCGGGCAGTGCGAGCAGCAGATAGCGCAACGCGACCACGCGCCGGAACGGCAGCACCAGCACCGCGACACCGAGCGCGATCTCCGCCCACCCCACCATGCCGAGCAGGTTGTGCGCCCGGATGCTCTCCTGGCTGAGGCCGAGCGCGCCGAGGTAGCCGAACCAGACCTTTTTGGCCACGAGCGCGCCGAACGCCCCGTGTCCGATCAGGCACGCCGCCCCGATGATGCGCAGCATCCATTCCATCGTGTGCGCCTTGCGCTCGTCCAGGGCGGGACGGGCGACCGCGAAGAACCACGAGCGCAGACCCGTGCCGAAACCACTGAGGTAGAGCAGGACGAACGGCACGCCGAAGTTGCCCGCCCGCTCCACGAACTCCCACGCGCTCTCGCCCGCGAACGGGCGCAACAGGGCCGTCCAGACGCCCCAGACGGCCAGCCACGCCATCGCCGCACGGGTGGGGATCACGAGCATCAGGACGCCCATCGTGATGTCGAATACACCCACGAAGGGCATGAGCGACACGGCGGTCGCCCGATCGATGCCGACCACGGCGAAGTAGTTCACCCACGCCTGCTTGACGAGGTTGAACGGCGGCAGCGTGAGGATGCCGAACGCACCGTGCCCGATGAAGCAGCCGGCCGCGCCGATGCGCAGGATCCAGTGCAGCGTCGCCACGAGGGGGCGCGTCCCCGCCACCGTTTCCGATGCGGGGAGGGCGAGCCAGTTTGCCGTGAACGAATGCTGGGCCATCGGCATGCTCCAATCGGGGGCGGACGCGCGGTTACGCGTCGCCCTTCATCCGGTCGACGATCATGCCGGCGAGCGTCTTCCCGAGTTGCTTACCGGCCTCAAGGTCGCTGCGGAAATGGATGCCCGCCCACAGCCGCGTCTCCGCCGCCTGATCCGCCTCAGCGGCGAACTGCGCGGCGTCGCGCGGGAAGAGGTACGCCAGGATCGGGGCGACCACGCCGGAGAGGACGGCGCCGTTGGAGATGTAGGAGGGGAAGTTGGGGTTGGGCAATGTCGTCGTGATCGCCGGGTCGAACATGTTCGGTCGCGCCACCCAGTAGAAGAACTTCGCGTCCTGCGAGGCGATGTAGGCGTCGAGCCAGCCCGCGCCGATCGCGGCATACGCGCGCGCCACCCAGGGCGCGTTGTGCTCGAGGTGGTACTCCAGCACCCGATCGTGGATTTGGTAGATCGGTGTGAAATGCGAGGCGGGCTGGCCATAGAGGCCATACTGGAAGGCGGTGGCCACACCGGTGGTGCGCGGGGTGCGGGCGAAGTTCTTCACCTCGGCGATCTCCGCCGCGCGCTGGTCGGAGTCCGGCGCGGGCGGCGGCGGCGGGCGGAGCGCGTCGGCGGAGGGGAGGACCAGCGGCTTCCAGTTGCGTTCGACCACGCCGGGCGGATTCGTCCCCTTCCACAGCCCCGGCCCGACCGGCACCTGCCCATCCCACACGGCTTTGAGGTCGTCGAGGTTGGACCGCGCGATCGCCAGCGCGCCGACCCGCTTGCCCAGTTCCATGCCCGCCGCGACATCGCTGGGGAACTGCACCCCGGCCAGCACCCGCGAGCGGCCCGCCTCCTCGGCCATGTCCATGAACTTGTGGGCGTCGGCGGGATACAGGTGGGCGAGGAAGGTGGACGCGGCGCCCGCCGCCGCAGCGTGCTCCGACGGATACGACGGGCTATTCGGGACGGGGACGGCGGCGGTGAGCGAGGAGTCGACACCGGTGGGGCGGGGCCGGTTGTAGGCGTACTTGGCGTCCCACGTCGCGATCATCGCGTCGTACATGGCGATGTTCAGGTAGGTGAGCGCACGCGCCTGCAACTGAAGGGGCAGGAAGTTGGTGACGTTGGCGTAGCGGATGAAGATGTCGTTCCAGCGGTGCGGCGCGGCGCCGGCCTCCCAGTAGGCGATGGTGTCGAGTGCCTTCGTGTCGCGTCGGGCGGCCATCGCCTTGAGCTGCTCGACCTCGGCCGCGGTCGCGGCGGCATCGGGCGGGGGCGGCGGGCGGAACTGGTCGCCCGAGGTGAGCAGCCACGGCTTCCATGTCCCGGCCTTCGGCTCGATCTGATCCGCACTTGCCGCCACCTGCGCGAGGGGCGCGAGGAGCGGCAAATGCGCCGCCGTGCCGGCCGCGATCGCCACCGTGCCGACGCGCATGAGAGTGCGGCGTGTCACTCGGATGACTCGTTGCTCCGCTGTCATGGGATACCTCCTCTTCCACCAGGCGGCACACGCGCGAGATGCGTGTGGCCGAGGGTCCGCCGGGCGCAACATGCCTACGCACCCTGTGTCCGACGAATCCCTCGGTGCATCCACTCTAGCGAGGAGAAAGGCGGCCAACATCCGTAAAACCCCGCAATCTGCGGGGGCGGCAACTGGCGGGATCCCGCCACGAAGGGCGCCGCAATCCGTCGGTCGGGGAGCCAAACCGGACTCGCGAGACGTGGTCAGGAATGGTGTCGCGCAGCGGCGGTCAGGCCGTGTTGGACGGCGTATGCGGTGGCGTCTACGCGCCCGCGCGCGCCGATTTTCCGGTAGATCGTCGTAATGTGGCGCTCCACCGTGCGGGCGCTGAGGAAGAGCTCGGCGGCGATCTGCCTGATGGTGCTGCCGCCGGCGAGCAGGCGCAGCACCTCGACCTCGCGGTGCGTCAGACTTCCCGATGAAGAAAAGGGAGACGGAAGTCCACCGGCGAGGCGGGCGGCGAGGGCGTCCGCGCGGGCGCGTGCGGGAGCCGCACCGAGGATCCCGCATATCCCGCGCACCTCATCCAGCAGGGTGAGCGCCTCTGCTTCGTCGCCGACAGCAGCGCTGAGTTCCGCTTGCGCCAACAATGTCAGCGCCCGCTCGTAGGGTGCTGCGCATGTATCGGCCAGGTTGAGCGCGGCCGCAAGGTGCGTGGCCGCATCGGTGTACTGCTTCGCCGCGACGTTCAATTCCCCGAGCAGGCGATGCGCGGCGAGCAGCGCGAGGGGTTGGCGGGGTGCATTCGCATAGCCGAGGGCAGATGATGCATGGCGATGTGCCGCGACGCAATCGCCCGCTGCGCGATGGTATCGCGCCCATCCCAGCGCACCCTCCGCCCGGCCGAGGGTCGCGCCACTCCAGGTGAGCCACCGATCATGTGCCTCCAGCCACGCATGGGCGGTAGGAAGATCAATCGCGTCGATCGCAAGCTCGGCCGCCAGTTGTTGCAAGGCGATCGCAATGACATAGTGCGCGTCGCCCGGTTCCGTGGCCGGCCCCGCCGACAGCCATTCGTTGATGAGCTGACGGATGAGCGCTGCATCCCCGCGGGCATAGGCCACGCTGGCGATATCCCGGATGAGGAAACGGCGCCATGCCCGAATCGCGCGGTGATCCTCCAACACCTGGTTCGCCAGCTCATCCACCTCATCCCACATCCCCTCGAGCACGAGCAGCGGCAGCTGTGCGAGGCGTGCGGACCCTGCCGCGAGCATCATCGAGACGTGTCCCCAGATTGTCTCCGCCTCGCGCGCCATCGCCTGTCGCTCGAGAAGCAGATCGGCCTGGTAGGGCAGGATCACATTCGAGAGCCGCTCTGCCGCGACTGTCCCGCGCCGATAGGGGGAGGCGACGCCGCTGAGGAGCTCGCGCGCACGATCGAAGGCGATGTGGGCTTCTTCGGGGCGCCCCAATCCGGCATGGATGATCCCCAACGCAAAATACGCATCACCGTCCTCCGTTGTACTGAGGACCCGGTTTGCGAATACGGTCGCGTCCGCGTACCGACCGACCTCGGCCAGCCAGGTCGCGAGCGCGGCGCGCCCCCTCCTTTGACGTCGTGCCACCCAGGGATCGACAAGGGTCGTCGCGGGCAGTGCGTCGAGCGCGTGATGACCGGCTTCCACCTCGATCAATCCTTGTCGCTGCTCCCCGAGGAAGATATGGAGCTTGCCGCGCTCGCGGAGCAGGCACGCCGCAAGCGCCGGATCGTTTGCCTCAGCGGCGAGCTGCCCTGCCGCCTCCAGGTGGTGAATGCCGCGGCCGGGATCGCTATAGCGGTTGAGGTCCCATATGCGGATGCGAAGCCACGCGCGTTCCGCCGCGCTCGCATCGCTCGCATCGAGGATCGCAAGCGCAGCCTCGAAGCGCTCCGATGCCGTCCACCAGGCATAGGCACGTTCTGCCCGATCGCCCGCGCGCAGCAACCATTCCACAGCGCGGTGGTCTCCGGCTTGACGGAAGTGATAGGCCACGTCATCCGGATCCGGTGCGACGCGCCCGGTCAGTGCTTCACCGATGCGCCGATGCGAGAGTCGCCGCTGGGAAACGGGCACATCCTCCACGAGCGCCTCGCGGATGAGCGCATGCACGAAACGGAAGCGGGTGGTGTCCGACGTTTCCGCCAGCAGATGGAATGCGAGTGCACGCTCCACCGTTGCAAACAGCGATTCCTCGGTCTCCTCCGTGATGGACGCCCAGAGCGCCAGAGGCACTTCCTGGCCGATGAGCGCCCCAACCGCGAGCAGTCGCTGTGCATTCGCTCCGAGAGCGTCCAATCGCCCGCGGATCACTTGGCGCACGAGCGGGGGAATACCGATGTCGCTCAGGTCTCCCAGTACCCAACCGTTGCCCTGACCGCGCAAGACCTCCTTTTCTTCGAGCGCGTGCAGCAGTTCGCCGATAAAGAAGGGATTTCCCTCCCCGCGCGCCTGAAGATAGCGAACGAGCCGCTGGCGATCGCGCGCGGGGAGCATAAACTGCCGCCTCACCAGCACGTCTACATCGCGCTCTTGGAGCGGTGGGAGACCGATCCGCGTGGCCCGCGCTTCGCGGACCATGGCCGGCATGAGTTCACCGAGCGGATGGGCGACGGTGATCTCGTCCGCACGATAGGTCGCGATGACGAGGGCGGGCACACTGCCGAGGTCGCGTGCCAACGCGCGGAGAAGTTCGACGCTTTCTCGGTCGGCCCAGTGGAGATCCTCGAGCACGAGGACGAGGGTCTGCGACGCGGTCACGGCAGCGAGGAAAAGGCGTAACTGTGCGAGCAACGCATCCGGATTGCCGACTTCGCGCGTGGCGTCGGACTGAGCAAACGCGCGAGGCACGGGCGGCTCATGCTCCACCGGCCGGTACCGGTCGAAGAGTTCAAACCAGGGACCGTACGCGGGTGTCTCCGAGCGCTCATAGCATCGCCCGACGAGGGTAAGGGCGCCTTGCTCAACCGCTTCTCGGCAAAGCGTCTCCGCAAGGGCGGTCTTGCCGATTCCCGCCTCGCCGCCGACAAGCACCAATCCTCCGCTGCCGGCAAGGGCGAAAGCGAGTCGCTGGCGAAGCATGGCGAGTTCGCGGTCCCGCCCGACGAGCGGAGAGAGCGGCGATGGAGCGGGCGCGTGCATCCGACCCCCGAACCGAATCAGAAGCGAACCTGGTGGGAAGATTATATCTGAGATCGGCAAGACGCGACGGCATGACATGGCCTTTTTCACCAGCCTCGACCGTCCCTACAGGGACACTTATGGCTTTTTGCTATGCTCGACCACCAGATATGACGGCGCATGTCGATGAAACGAGCCAGATGGAGTAGACTCCTCGCTATGTGTCCCTGTAGGGACCGTTATGGGAACTCGACAACACGGAATGGCTCAAGGTGGTCAGGCGACAGGATTACGCGCCGCGCCAAGCGCCGCAAGAGACGCCGATGCAGGCCACACTGCTCATTTGAGCGTATAGGGTCGACGGTATTACCGGAACGGAAAACCGGTTCAACCATTGATCGGCGGGCGGTGGGACGGCATCGCTTCTGATAATGCTCCTAATCAGCAGCGCGCGCCGTGCTCCACTACCGATAATGCGCTTCCAGCGCACCCCGAACGCACCGAAACCGCTTCTGATAACAGGATCGTGGGGCGATGACCGCACCGACCGGGACACCGGCTGAGAGATTCGCGACCGAAGCATGGTGGTTCGAGCGATACCCCCTTGCCGTGAACACCCGCCGCACGTACCGCGTCTCGGTCGCACTGTGCTGCGCGCATCTCGCCACGTCGCCGTCGGGCGCTGGCGACCCGCTGCGGGAGCAGCACGCGGCGATCTACGCCATGCGCGACTATTGGCAGCACCGCGATCCAGGGACAGTCGAAGCGAGGGCCACGGGCGGGGCTTCGACCGGTTTTCCGTTCCGGTAATATCCGAGACCCCTTACCCATGCGACCGAACCGCGCCAGCCGCTCGCCCTGATTGCCGCCCACCGCCTGCTCAGCGAACTCGACACCGAGGCGGGCCGGCATGAGGATGCGGCCCGCCATCTCGCGGAATCGCTAGGTATTGCCGATGCTTGCCAAGCGCCGTACGAGCGGGCGCTGACGCTCCTCGCGATGGCGACACTGCGGCCGGCGCAGGGCGCGAGCGACGACGCGAAACGACTGCTCGATGAGGTGAAGGCAATCTGCGCGCCGCTCGATGCGAAGCCCGTGCTTGCCCGTGCCGACGGGTTAGTGGCGAGCCTCACCGGCGGCTGACTGATCCTGAGGTGCACCGCACCACCGCAACCCCCGGTGCATGTACCTGATCAAGGGGGGGCGAAACGGGCTGTAGGGTAGACCCTAGCCGGACGCTCCGTCGCGCTCACTGTCATGGCGTTGGACGTCGCAACCCATTGACGTTTCGTCGATCCACCCGATAGGGTGCCGTCACGACCCGGCGGAGGCCGCGTTTGCACTATGAGGTAAGTGAGATTCTCGGGTTATTTTCTTTAGCGATGGGCTGTGCCCGGAAGGGGAACCATCACGGTCGCGGCGGATGGCCCCCGGACCGCGCGCCCGTCGTCCGCCGTCGTTCGCCGCGCCGCTCGGGGACACGCCGGTCGGCATTTGCCGCGGCACTTGCGCGCGCCCTTGGTCGGCTGATACAGTCCCTGTATGTACGATATGCCCGTTCAATGAAGGCCGGATCGACGTCCCGGGTGTCCATCGGCGCAGGTGCGTCACGTCGCGTCGCGGCGGGCGGGATAGCGGCTTCCACCCGGCTGCTCTCGATGGCCGGGGTCGGCGCGCACGGTTCGGGGAAGGCCGAGCCACCACCGAGAAGATTAGACTACTATTGATATACGAACTGGAATACATTACCCTAACAGCGCGATCACGGCGAGCCGCTGCCACCCCGCGATGGTGATGGGAGGGCGGCGACCGATGCGTGCGAGGAGAGTCAGCCTGAGCTACCGTGCGCTTCCCTGTTTCCTCATCGCGATCCTCCTGGCCACCCTGCCGGGCGCCAGCATCTGCGCCGCCGATACGGCGAACGCGCCACCGACCGGCGACACGGTGGCACCCGTCCCGCCGCCGCGCGGCAACACCGCGCCCGTCGCGGCATCGCCCGCGCCCGTCCCGACATCCCGAAGCACACCCTCGTCCCCATCCGCGACCGCGCAATCGCCCAGGCCCCCGGCGCCGCGGTCCGGCCCGATCGCCGTGGGCGTCTACCCCGCCGGCATGGAATGGGATCCGGCACCGGCGCTGGATGGCTACATCCGCGCCGTCGGCACCGGCCCCGCGATCGCGATGTTCTACGAGGACTGGGCCACCGACTGGATGCGGGCCTTCCCGGCGACGACGATGGATGCCGCCTACGCGCGCGGGGCGATGCCCTTGATGACCTGGGAGCCGTGGGACAGCCTCAGCGCGCTCCCCGATCAGCCGGCCTTCGCCCTCGCGAATATCCTCGCGGGGACGTACGACGCGTGGCTGCATCGGTACGCGCGCGATGCCGCCGCCTACGGCAGGCCCTTCTACCTGCGCCTCGCCCACGAGATGAACGGCACCTGGGTGCCGTGGGGCGTCGGGGTGAACGGGAATACCCCGGCCCAATACGTCCAGTTCTGGCGCCACGTCCACGGCATCTTCGCCGCCGAGGGCGCGACGAACGTGCGCTGGGTATGGAATCCGAGCACGGAGACCGATGCCGCCCCCTACGGCACCCTCTACCCCGGCGATGCGTACGTCGACTGGTTCGGGGTGGACGGATACAACGGGGGCACCGGCCTGGATTGGGGCGGCTGGCTCACCGTCCAGCAGATCTTCGGCCGTTCCTACCGGTCACTTCAGGCGATCAACGCCTCCAAACCGATCATGATCGGCGAGATCGCCTCGACGGAGCTCGGCGGGAGCAAGGCGACGTGGATCGCCGACCTCGCCGCCGCCCTCCCCGCCCTGTTGCCGCAGGTGCGCGCGCTCGTCTGGTTCGACGCGAACAAGGAGCAGGACTGGCGCGTCGCCTCGTCCGCCTCATCGCTCGCCGCCTGGCGGGTGCTCATCGCCGGCGACGCGTATCGGGGGCGGTTGCCCTAGCGACGGTGACCTACGCGCCCTGGGCCGGGCGCTGCGGCGCGCTGCCCAGCCGCTCCACGGGCGTCCAGGTGTGGGTGTGCCTGGTGAGGCTCGCGCGCAGGCTGCGCATATTGACCAGGGACTTCACGAGCGCCACGTATTCCACGAAGCTGAGGAGGTTGAAGAGGGCGTACATCGCGGGCGCCAGCGCGACGAGGCGGACCTTGTCGCGAGTGGCGAGCCCCTCGTCCGCGACGACGTTCATGCCGACGTAGAACGAGACGACCGCGATCGCCGAGAGGAGCGTCGGATAATCCCGGGAGATGAGCACGATCGACAAGAGGAACGCGAGCAGCACCGGCTCGAGCAGGAAGGTGAACTCGTAGAAGAGCGCGAGCGGCAGGTAGACCCAGGACAGCCCCCTGGTGAACTTCGCATCCCGCGCGAAGAACATCGCCCTGTTCTTGAAGAAGGTCTGGAATCGGCCCCACTTCCAGCGGTAGCGCTGCTTGACGAGGTCCGGGACGCGCAGCACGCTCTCCGTATAGGCGACGACGTCCGCGCCGTAGATGACGCGCACGACGTTGTTGCCGTCGCGCAGGATCTTCATGCTCAGGTCGATGTCCTCGGTGATGGTGTTCGTGTCGTAGTAGCCGATCCGCTCCAGGTGGGCCCGGCGGAACATCGAGCCGATCCCGCCGATGATGTACTCGATGTTCAGGACCGTGAGCGCCTTCTTCATCTGGTAGGAGACGATGTACTCGAACACCTGCACCAGATTGAGGAGCCCGCGCGTCCTGACGATCCTCACGTTCGCCGCGAGCGCCATCACCCGCTCGTCCTCGAAATAGCGGACGCCGTTCGTGATCGCGTCCGGGGCGATCGAGGAATCGGCGTCCAGGCACATGACGAGGTCGCCGGTCGCGTGGTTCCTGAGGGCGTTGTTGAGCGCGTGCGCCTTGCCGGCGTTCGCCTGATCCACGAGCTTGACCGGTGCGCCGGGCACGGTCGCGAGGTACCCGCAGACGATCTCCGCCGTATCGTCGCGCGAGCCGTCGTTGACGATGATGACCTGGAGCTTGTCGTGCGGGTAGTCGCTCGCCAGGATGGACGCGAGGCAGGAGGCGATGTTCCGCCCCTCGTTGTACGCGGGCACGATGACACTGACCGTCGGGAAGGAGGCGCGGGCGTCGCGCCTCCTTCGAGAGTGCTGCAGGCCATAGACGTGGGAACCGACGAGGAACACGGCCATGCGCACGAGATTGGTGATGCCGAAGAAGACGACCAGGGATCCGAGGATAAGCGTCAGGTGCTGCATCGCGCTCATCGCCCCCGGGGCGACTGGCCGCGCGTGAGCAGGTAGCTGCCGAGGACGATCGCCACGAAGGCGAGCGAGGCGAGCAGCAGCAGGTGGCTCGGCACCCCGTGCGCGTGGCCCGTCGCCCCGAGGACGACCAGCGTCGGCGCGGTGAGCGCGCCCGATTGTTGATACATAGCAAGAGCCCCTTTCGGCTATCTGCTTCACAGCAGTGATGTATGCTCCGGCGGGATACGTGCGCCGCCAGGTACAAAGATAGGCCCGCCACATGACATTCCCGTGGGCACGACCGCGCCCCTCCATGACAAGGCTGCAATCCGGCGATGTAGCGGCGGAGCGAGACATTGCGGCACTTCACCCGTGGGCAGGACGAAAATAATGCGGCAGAATGTCAATCTAGAGTATACCCTGTCTGACAACTGATGAATGTGTGACGCAAGCATAGTTACATGACAAATGTCATGAAACATATCGTCCCTCGAAAACCCTCATCACAAAGAGAAAGTCGCCACCTTAAAGATGACGACCTCTCGCAGAGTTGGGATTACTTGCCGTTTTGGGCCTTTAGCCGTGCGACTCCCCATGCGAATCGACAACCAACTTCGGCAGTCCACCGGGCGGCGGGTTCCGCAGGTCAACGCCGTGGATATCCTTGGCCTCCGCAACGAACCACTCGGTGAACGGGTCAGTCCCTTGGGCGAACTTCGCCATCCCCTGCTCCGGGTTCTCACCTTCCATCGTCACGATTATCATATCGCCATGCGGGGTCTGCTGGAGGAAGACCCGTTCATGCACACCCGCTCGGTCACGCGATGCCTTGAAATCCGCCTTGCGGGGGCCATTCAGTTCCCCGGTGAACCGCCGCCACTGATCCATCTTCCCCGCCGGGATCGGTAACGCCATCGCGAACAGTGCCATCGCGCCCTCCTTCGCAAGCATCACGGACGCTGTGGGACCAAAGTGGCCCGATTTCTGCTTGCGACCGTGTATGCGTGCGTATCCATGCTATCATAGGGTGGATAAGGCAGTTCCGAGATATGTAGAACAGCGCGATGCCAACTACACCCTAGTGCATGATCAGGCGACCTCTTTGAGCATTATCGGAATGGCGTCGTTTCTGTTCCCATCAGCCGGACTGATTCGCCCGTGTTGCTGTTCACTCTGCCGCCAAACCAACATGCTCGACTGCCTCTTCTGAACAAACA
>JBBRLR010000077.1:0-22795 GCA_038231255.1 Thermomicrobiales bacterium
ACCTCGCCACCAGCCATCCCGGTCAAGCGCTCTGGCATCTCCTCGCCGCCGCCTTTCCCCCTTTATGAATAATGCAGGCTAACCCCCCGGCCCCCTTCCGTTTCTTGGCGTGGGAAGGGGGTTGCCTCGTCGCGAGGCCGTGGCCTTTGCTTGAACGCCTCGGTCTCCCGAAGGTCCGCTCCCCCTTCCTCGCGGGAAGGGGGCCGGGGGGTTAGGTTCTTTAAAGTGTAAAGCCCCGACAGCCAGTGTACTCCATCCAAACCCTTGGGCCTTGCGGCTTCGGTATTCGGCTGAGGCGCATCGGTCATCGGGACCTTACACTCATGAATACACGGGTTGTACGGACATTTGTCAAGGGGTTTCGACGGGCAATTTTGACTGGGCCTCTTCCGCGAGCGGCACGGGCGCCATGGTTGCCCGCTTCGGAATGGCGATGAGTGTGCGTGCGGCGGCAATGGCGAAGCCCCAAAGCACCACCCCTGCCGCGATCAGTGTCGCGATATAACCGACACCGCTGATAATGCCGCCAACTAATGCCGTGCCGACGCCGCCACCGAGGAAGAGCGAGAAAGCGAAAAGAGCGACCGCCGTGCCGCGCGCCTGCGGAAACGTCTCGGTCGCTCGCGTCTGCAAGGTCGTGTGGCACAGGACGAAGCCGACGCCCGCGAGCAGCATCGAGACGAGAAAAAACGGCCAGTTCGGGATCAGCGCCGCCGTGATATACGCCGCGCCCATCATCCCGCCGCCGATCAGGATCAGCCGCCGCTCGCCGAGTCGGAGGACGAGATAGCGCAGCACGCGCGCCGTGCTCAGTTGCATCACGCCCGCGAAGCCGAGCAACAAGCCGATGGCGAGTGAGCCGAGCGCGAAGCGATGATTGAGGTAGCCGCCGAGGTACGAGAAAACGCCGTTGTAGATGAACCCCTCGACGAAGATCAGCAGCAGGAGTGGCAACATCCGGGGCGCGTGGACTGCGGCGAGGTAGGTATCGCGCGGGCGGGGGCGCGGCTCCGGCAGCGGCAGGCGGATTTCCTCTTTCAACAAAAGGAGCAGCGCGACCGACACGATGCCTGAGGCGACACCGAAGATCGGGAAAACGAGTCGCCACGAAACGATCGCTGCGATCAGCCCGCCGACACTCGTGCTGAACGCCGTCGCCGCCGCCGAGCACGACGCAAGGACGGCGATCGTTGCCTGCCGCTGCGCGTACGGCACGGTGTCGCCAATGTACGCGAGCGTGAGCGGAAAGATCGCTGCCGCCGCGATCCCGGTCAGGAAGCGCAGGAGCGTGACGACCGGCAGGGAGGTGGACGCGCCACAAAGCGCCGTCCCGATGCTGAACAGGACCATCGCGAAGGCGACGACCTTCACCTTGCCGACGCGGTCCGACAGCGGCCCATAGAAAAGCTGGAAGAAACCGTACGGCAGCATGTACGCCGTGATGAGGATGCCCGCCGACGAAACCGACGTATGGAAGGCGGTGGCAATTGTCGGTAGGAGCGGCGCGATGACGCGCGAGTCGAGGTTGATCATGAAGATCGCCCCGCTGAGGGCGAAGATCAGCCACCGCTGCCGCCCCTGTATCGCCGCACTCGTCGCCGTGGGTTGTGTTGTGGGAGATGCAGTCATTCGCGCTCGTAGGGTTGTTCGGTCGTCAGACCCGCGACCGCGCGGAAATGCCGCGCGTTGAAGGTACACAGTGGAACACCCAACCCCACTGCGCATTCCCCGATCAACATATCGGTGAGATCAATGCGATGACTCAGGCGCGTTCGTGAAAAGGCGTCCAACGCACGGTCACAGTCTTGCGCCGTCGGCCAATATACACGAAACGGACCAATCCGTTTCTGCAATCGCTGCATAGCGCGCTTGTCTTTGCAGCCTTCCATCAATTGGAGGACGAGAAAGAGAAGTCGTCATCAACGTCTTCTTCGGCGTTGAATGTGTTCTCACTATCCTTGGGGATTTCCTGCGACACCTTCTGGGTCGCCATACACTCCTTCTCTATTCCGCGTCGCGCGTTGACACAGTATACATCCGCTCAGAAACCGAGGGCGAGACCTTCGGCGCGGGGGTCGGAGCCGCCGTAGCAGGTACCGTCCTCCCAGGCGATTACCTGCACCGCGCCGGCCGAACCCCACTCCGGCTGGGCATGGACGGTGTGGCCGAGGCGACGCAGCGCCATCAGTGTCTCGTCCGGGAAGCGGCGTTCGATGCGCACCTCGTACGGGTTCGGCAGGTTTGCTGGGTCGGTGCCGGGGAAGCTCGTCCAGCGCGGCGCCTCAACCGCTTCCTGCGGCGACATGCCATCGTCGAGGATGTGGGAGATCACCTGCATGTTCCATTGCGCCTGCTGGTCGCCGCCGGGCGTGCCGCCGACGAAGGCGAGCGTGCCATCCTTGCGCGTGACCGCGTAGCAGTGGAGCGTGTGCATCGTCCGCTTGCCGGGCGCGAGGATGTTCGGGTGACCGGGCTGGAGCGAGAAGCCCCGCCCGGCGCGGTTGTTCAGGAAGATGCCCGTGCCGTCCACGAGGCAGCCGGAGCCGAACGCCGCCGAGAGCGAGTGGATGAGCGAGACGGCGTTCCCCTCCTGATCCATCGTGCAGAGCGAGGTCGTATCACCGACCATCTCGGGGATGAGCGAGAGCGCAGGATCATCTACGCGGGCATGATCGGGGTTGATCGAGACGAAGTGTGACGCGCCCCGTTCCGGGCTGATCAGTTTGTCGAGCGGGAATGTGACGAAGTTCGGATCGCCGGCGTAGCGATTGCGATCCGCGAAGGCGAGTTTTTTCGCCTCGATCATCAGATGCAGCGCCGCCGCGCCGCGCGGGTCCATCCCCGCGAGGTCGGCATTGGCGAGGATGTTCAACTCCTGCAACAGAATCAATCCCTGCGAGGGCGGCGCGGTCGTGTGGACGGTATGGCCGCGATACTCCGCGCCGATCGCCGGGTAGACCTCGGTGGTGTGGGCGGCGAGGTCATCCGCCGTGATGAGACCATCATTTTTCGCCATCCAGGCGGCGATCTTTTCCGCCAATTCGCCTTTGTAGAAGGCGTCGCGCCCCTTCCGTCGGAGCAGGCTGATTGCATCCGCGAGGTCTTCGTTTTTGAGGATCTGCCCGGTGTGCGGGGCGTGCTTGCCGCCCTTAAGCAGCGTCTTCGCCGCGCCGCCCGGCTGCGCTTTCACCGTTTCGGCCATTTCGCCGATCATCTCCGCCCCACCGGGGGTGAGTGCGAAACCGTGGCGGGCGTACTGCTCGGCGGGGCGGAGGAGGTCGCTCATGCGGATGCTGCCCCAGCGCTCAAAGGCTGTGAAGTAGGCGTCCACCGCGCCGGGAACGGCGACGGAGAGCGGCCCGCGCGTCGGCATTTTGCTGATATGGCCGCGCTCCTTATACAACCCCGGCGTGGCGGTTTGTGGGGCCGCGCCGCTGCCGTTGACGCCGGTCACTTTCTGCGTTTTCGCGTCGTAGTACAGCAGAAAACAGTCGCCGCCGAGGCCGCACGACGCGGGCAGCACGACACCGCAGACGCCCGCCGCCGCGAGCGCCGCGTCCATCGCGTTGCCGCCCCGTTCGAGCGCCCAGAGTCCCGCCGCCGTCGCCAGCGGATGCGCGGTGGCGACCATGCCGCTCCGCCCCATCGCCACATTGCGCCGCTCGCCAGAGCCGCGCGTATGGAACGGGAGATCACTCGCGCGGGCGGGGCCGCTGCCAGTAGTGTGTCGTGTCACGGTGCGCTCCTTTGCTGGCATCCATCATTTCTATCCACATCCTAGCACGCAACCCGCGCGCCAACGAAAGAAGGGAACGAGCGCAGAGGACGCAGAGGACACAGAGGGCACAGAGAAGACACTATGAGAGGGAGTCCCCTTCATCCTTCCTCTGTGTTCTCTGTGTTCTCTGTGTTCTCTGTGTTCTCTGCGCTCAGTTGTCTCCCTGCCCCACCGCACTGCGGACGATCCAGATGAGGAACCATTCGGGGTGGAAAATTGGTTCGCTGTAACCGATGCGGATAGCGAGGGTAGTGGCGACGCGCCAGGCGAGAGCGGCGCGTTCCGGTGGTGGGAAGGTCGCCGCGCGCCGCAGGAACTCGCGCGCCGCCGCCAGTTCGTCCGCCGTCAGCAGATGTACCGGCGCTTCCTGCCCGGATGCAGGTGGCCCCCACGCGGCCGGCTCCGCGCCGACGGCGATTTCCCGCAGGGTCGGCGCACTGTCCCCCTCGCGCACGACGATCGTGCCGCCGACGATGTCGCCCAGTCGCCGCGCCCGCCCGTCCACGACCATGCTGACGAGGCCGACAAGGTAGCCGACGGGCAGGAAATCCACGAGCCGCACGACCGTCCGCGCCAGTACGGCAGCGGTGTCCACCGGGGTGCCATTGTCCCGCAGTACCCGCAATTTTAGCGCGCGCTTGCCGACCGTCTGGCCGTCCCACAACAGTTCCAGCCCGGCGTAGTAGGCGAAGACGAAACCGAAAAGGAAGAGGAGCGCGAAGGCGCTGAGCACCGATCCGGCGGCGAGGCTGTGTGGCTGGAGCGCGATCAGGCTCCCGACGAGCGCGATCACGATCAGCGCGACGAAGATAATGCCAAGCATCACCGCTGCATCGAGCAGCGCCGCGAGCAGTCGCGTCCCGACCCCCGCGAGCGGCAGCGTGATCGTCACCTGCTCCGGCGTCGTGATCCGCACCGCGTCCGGCGTATCGGCGGTCGTGGTCGGGGGCGGGAGGAGAATCTCTAACCCACCGCCTGACCTAAGGGTGCCCGGTTTCCCCACGGGGGAAGGGAGAGCGTATGGCTCATACATCGCCGTCGTCCTTGATGGAGGCGGCGAGGAAGCGGCGGTCAGCGTCGGTGAGGGGGGTGTGGGTGAGCAGGTCGGGGCGGCGGGTGTGGGTGCGGAGGAGGGCCTGCTCGCGCCGCCAGCGGGTGATGCGGGCATGATTGCCGCTCGTCAACACGTCCGGGACCGTGAGGCCGCGAAATTCGGGCGGGCGGGTGTAGTGCGGATATTCGAGCAGACCGTCCGCGAACGATTCTTCGGTGAGCGATGCCGCCTCGATCGCGCCGGGTAGAAGCCGCGCGACGGCGTCCGTAATCACCATCGCGGGCAATTCACCACCCGTCAGCACGTAGTCGCCAATGCTCACCTCGTCCGTCACCGCAAGTGCAATCGCCCGCTCGTCCACGCCCTCGTAATGGGCGCAGAGGAGGACGAACCGTTCCTGCTCTGCCAGCGCGTGCGCCATCGCCTGCGTGAATGGCCGTCCGGCGGCGGACATCAGCAGCACCGGCACTCGCGGCGCGCGCCCAACATCGTTGCCTAGCACCGCCTCGATTGCCGCGACGACAGGCGGCGCTTTCATCACCATGCCCGCGCCGCCGCCGTAGGGGTAGTCGTCTATCGAGCGGTGGCGGTCGGACGTCCAGTCGCGCAGATCGTGGACGCGCAGATCGAGGATGCCTCGCTCCACCGCCCGGCCGATGATGCTCGCGCCGAGTGGCCCCGCCCCCGCGAACATGCCGGGGAAGATGGTGAGGATGTCAATTCGCACGCCGGTCGCGCCGCTACGCCGGCACGGCAGACGATGCCAACGACGTGCGGACGCGCGCGATCGCCTCGTCCTGCGTCGGCATCCCTTCCTCGAAGGTCGAGTAGATGCTGCGGCTATCGAGTGTGATCTCGTACGCGCCGCCGGTGGAGGGGACGATGAGCACACCGCTCAGTTGCCCCTCAAAGGTGCGCAGCAGCCCCTCCGCGAGTTTCGTCGCGAAGCCGAGATAGCCGCATTCGTGGCAGTACTCGATGCCGATAGTCGGAAGACGGTTCGCCATGCTGATTCTCCTTTTTGTCCTAACGCTCGCCTGCCCAGATGTCACCTGATTCCCCACTGGGGAAGGGAAATACTCTTTCATCGATTAAGTGAAACGCGGGCGCATTCCCGCGTCAAGCATCGGGATGGTTCTTCTGCCAGTCGGGGTAGGCGGTGGCGACGTTGCGCATCAGATCGCGGCCAATCGTCTCCATTTGTTTGCCGACGGCGAGCGATGTCGTCCGTTCGAGGAGCATTCGGGGCATCCGACGCAGCAGCGGCGGGATCGTGTCCACGACGACGAGCGTGGCATCGCCGTCAATCGCCGTTTCCGCGCCGCGCTCTGTTAGAACGAGCGTGGCGTTGAAGTCACCGAGCGTGCCTCTCGATTCGAGCGGGGGAATGTCCGTTGGGATGGAGCGGAGCGTCACCGTGCGCGCGCCGTCGCCCGAAACGCGCACTTCGAGTTCGAGGATGAACTGCAAGCCCGCCGCCCCGACCGGCGCGAAGACGAGCCGGTACGCACCACCGCCATGTGCGACGATGCGCTCCACATTCGGCACGAGCGGTAGCAGCGTATCAGCGTCCACGAGGAAGTCGTAGACGGAGCGCCGCGACCCGGCGAGGGTCAATCGCTCGGCGAAAGCGCCGCGTAGCGTGAATTGATCGTCCCGAGCGGTGAGCGGCATGCGGCGTCCTCCCGGTCGTCAGCGGCGCGAAGATGTGCCGCGCGTCGTCTCCTCGTCCGGGGGCAGTATATCCGCGTCGGCGACATCCGGCACATTCGAGCCGGGGTGGGGGTCATCCGGCAGGGCGGCGCGGCGGAGTGGTTCTTCCTCAGCATCGTTCAGGTCGGCGTCCTCGTTCTCGAAGTACGATTCGTCCACGATGCGATCCACGCCCGAATCACTCGATCCTTCGGCGGCGAGCATGTCCTCGTCGTCGCCGCCAGTAGCGTTGTTGCTCGGCGCGTCGAACGGCTCCTCCCACTCCGCTTCCTGCGTGCTATCCTGCGTCGGGTTGGTGGACCAATTGACCGGCTCCGGCGTCGCATCCTCAGCGGGCATCAGATATTCGGTTTGCGTCCGCGTCCCTTCAAGCGCATCGTCCGCCGACTCGCCAGTGGCGGGGTCGGTTTGACTGGGCAACGTGTGATTGTCCGCATAGGCGTCGCCGGGAATCCTGTCGCGTTCTTCGTCCATCGAAAAGTCTCCCTTTCACCGAAGCGGCCCCCACCACAGTCGGTAGGGGCCTGCCTGCGTCCTCGTGTATGCCCTTTCGTTACGATAAAGCCCCTAATGCGAAACGATTCGGGAGTATCTCTCCATTCGACCGAACCGGTTGATCGCAAAGAGACCGCAGCAAATGCCGTGCCGCGACTAGAAATCCTCGCCCGGCAGGCGGATGTAGCCGCCGCCCCTCTGCGACGCGTCCCTCCGCGTGGGGGATTCGCCCTCGCTCGGGTTGGAGAATTTCTCGGGCACGGGATCGGGCGCGGTCTCGGTCGTGCCGAGGTTTTCGCTCGCTTCCTCGCCGTAGCCAAGCGGCGCGGGCGGCGAAGCTTGCCCCTCGGCGGCGGGCTGGCCGGGTCGCGCACTGTTGTCAGGTCGCTCGCCCCCTTTTGTCGTCGGGCCGGGTACGTCGCCATGTTCGTGTGGCATGGATGGAAATCTCCTCCCGATTCCGATTCCGGTTGTTCAGCCGCTCGTCTGCAAGTGGCGTTGCGGGGAAAGCGCAACATGTGTGCCAGTGGGAAGTTCGGAGTAAGGCATCGAACTTCGAATTTCCCACTGTTGACGTGTGTCGGGAGGCGCGCAAGAATGCGTATTCGGCAGCATGCCACTGTCAGATACCCCTTGCGATGCGTGTATGACTGTAGGGAGTGAAACGACATGACCGCTTCGGGAAATGCGCCCTTCATCTATGTCGGAACCTACACCGAGGCCGCGCAAAACGGCAAGGCGGAGGGTATCTTCGTCTACCAGATGGATCCACTTTCCGGTGCGCTCGCGCATGTGCGGACGGTTGCCGCTGGGGCCAATCCCTCATTTCTCGCTATCGCCCCGTCGCGACGCTCCCTGTATGCCTGCAACGAGACGGAGACCCACGACGGACAGCCGGGTGGCGGCGTCAGCGCCTTCGCCCTCGATGCCGCCGAGGGGAATCTGACGTTGCAGAGCGCGCGGCCGACGCATGGCACATTCCCCGCCCACCTGACGGTAGACCCGAGCGGCACGTTCGCCCTCGCGGCGAATTACGGGAGCGGGAATGTCGCCGTCTACCCGATCGAGCCGGGCGGCGATCTCGGCGCGATGAGCGATCTGGTGCAGAATACGGGATCGGGGCCGAACACCGCGCGGCAGGCGGGGCCGCACGCGCACATGATTACCTTCGACCGTTCCGGGCGCTACGCCCTGCTCGTTGATCTTGGCATCGACAAGACGCTCGTCTATCGCCTCGATACCGCCACGGGCAAATTGAACGCACACGACATCGCCACCGAAAATGGCGCGACGGAGCAGTCATGTGGGCGATCCGCGCCGGGGGCCGGGCCGCGCCACATCGCTTTCCACCCGACGAACCGCTACGCCTATGTCATCAACGAACTCGGCTCGACGGTTGATGCCTTTGCCTGGGACGCGGCGCGCGGCACGCTCGCACACCGCCAGACGATCTCCACGCTGCCCGCCGACTTCGCCGGCAAGAGCAGTTGCGCCGAAATCGTCGTGCATCCGTCCGGTCGGTTCCTGTACGGCTCTAACCGGGGGCACGACAGCATCGCCATCTTCGCCATTGACGAGGCGACCGGGCACCTAACCGCGCACGGCCACGAGCCGACGCAGGGCAAGGACCCTCGCAGCTTCACCCTCGACCCGACGGGCGCCTTCCTGCTCGCCGCCAATCAGAACTCCGACAACGTCGTCACCTTTCGCGTTGATCCGGCCAGCGGCGCATTGACGCCGACGGGCAGCGTCGCCGCCATTCCGACGCCCGTCTGCCTGCTTTTCGGCTGAGGGACAGGGAATCACCGTAGGGCGTACGCAGTTGGGGCGATTTTCCTGGTGGTGGCGGGCTTTAGCCTGCCTCCCGCTGTAGCAGGCTAAAGCCCGCTACCACCGGATTTCTCTCGCGGATTTCGTAATGCCTATTACTGGCTTGGCGGCGCGACCAATTCTTGCCAGAATGCGTTGGCCTCCTCGATGGGTCCCCGCAGGGCGTCCGGTCCCGCGCCCCAGCCCGTCCCCGCCCCGACCATCGCGGTTCCCGTCGCCCACAATTCACCAACTGGGGCGAGGGTGAGCCGCGCCAACTCCTCGTAGTGCGCGACCTTGCGCACGCGATCCGTTTCCGCGAAACAGGCCCGGAACCGGGCAAGGTACGCGGGATCGTGCGCGGTCCAGTGAAGGATCGCCTCCTTTTCGCCCCGCCACGGCAACCCCCGCACGGTGAAGTAGGCTTTCATCGTCTCCGCCAAACTGTAGAGGAGGCGGAAGTCCACCACTTCCCGGTACACAGGATCGTCGGACGTGAGGTAGCGTTTCGCCTGCGCCACGTTATAGCCGAGCGTTCCCCACGCCCAGTACGCGCCCTCGGGGGCCGCGACCGCCAGCGGCGGGGCGGCGCGCGCGACGGCCTGCGCGTCCGCCAACCGCCCCGCGCGGTCGTGGACGATCCGTCCGTCGCGCAGCCAGTTGATCACCGCCCCCTCGTCGCTGCCCTCGCGCCACGCGGTCGGCTGCGCGACGATGCGGGCGAGGGCGATGATCGGCGTGCAGTAGATTTCGGTGAGATGCCCGTCCACCCACGTCACGACCATCCGGGGCGCCGCCGGGTCGTTGGCGAGGATGAGCAGCAGGTCGTAATCGCTCGTCGGGGTCAGTTTGTCGGCTCCTGTTGACCCCATGAACAGGATGCCGTCTACGACCGTCCGGGTTGCAAGCCGCGTGACAAAAGCATTGAGCGTGAGGGTGTCGGTCATCGCGGGAATCGTCATGAAAGGCATTGCACGGTCTCCCTTGCTGCATATTCCTTGCTTTCTGTCGCACATGATAGCGGTTTTGCACACGCAGCAACGTGTCGCCGTCGGGGTCGTGCGCCGCAATTGGTAGCGACCGATGGGGAAACATTGTAAAGTAGTGGCTGGCACGGAGCCGACCTTGTGATGGGATGTGCGACCGCGCGCTACGCCGACGTAATCAACGACAAGGGGATAGATCAGTGAGTGCGAATACCCCCGTTGCCACACCATCAGCGCCGACGAGCGAGATGCTGCAACGCCGCTTCAGCGACCGGGCGAGCAGGCTCGGTGTGACAGTCGAGCGCGTCGCGTCGTTGGAAGCGGTCGCCGCGCTCGCCGCCGACCTCGCGGCGGCCGTCGCGCCCGAACTGCGGCGCGTCGTGCTCGCCCCCGCGCTCGAACGGGCATATCCGGCGCTGCGGCAGCATCTCGAAGCGCGCGGCATCACCCCCACACCGATTGATGTCGCCAATCCGGCGGCGACCTTTGGCCCGCTGGCGATCGGCATCTCGGCGGCATCACTCGGGGTGGCGGAGACGGGGTCATACGCCATCGCGGACTCCATCGCCGACCGGCTCGTACGGATGCTCGCGTACCGGCACATCGTCGTGCTCGATGCCGCGCGTCTCGTGCCCGGACTCGACGAGGCCGGGGCATGGCTGCGCGACCGCTTCATGGGTGCGGACGGCGCGGAGGCGGGGCGGTATGCCTCCTTTATTACCGGCCCGAGCCGGACGGCGGACATCGAGATGAGCCTGAGCGTCGGCGCGCACGGCCCGGCGGAACTGCGGATCGCCCTGCTCGACACCGGGGCGGTGTCCGATGGCGGAAATGGGGAACGCGATCATGCAGGCGAATGAGACTCAGGGCGGGCGACGGCGCCTCGGCTGGCTGGCGCTCGGCGCGGGACTCGCGGCGACGCTCGGTGTCGCGCGCGCCAAACAGGTGCTGACGCCACCGGACGAGCGTCGCAAGCCGCGCGGTGCGGCCGCCGACCATCACGCGCCCGCGCCGTTCGCCGAGCGCTACCGCGAGGCGCTGACGAACGACCGGATGCGCGCCGGGCTGCTCCGCTTCCAGCGCAACTGGCGCAATGGGCGCGACACGAGTTTCGCCGAGTACGCCGATAGCGAGGGGATGGGCGAAACCTACGGCGAGGGGCCTGCACCGACCGGAACGTTCGAGAGCACCGGCGGCGAAGAAGCGGACGCCGGTGTCGAACTGGAGCAGTCCGGGCACACCTTCGAAGAACTGCGCGACCGGCTCGCGACCGTCAAGGACGCGGTGATCGCCGCCCCGGAAGCCTACCTCGCCCAGTTCAAGGCGATGGCTGAGCGGAACGGCGCGACCGTGTACGAGAGCGCGAGCGCTGAGGACGCCAATCGGTACATCGCCGACCTTTGCGCGCGCAAGGGCATCACGCGGCTGACCAAATCCAAATCCATGGTGACGGAGGAGATCGGCCTCGGCCCGTATCTGGAGGAGCGCGGCATCGGCATCGTCGAGACCGACCTCGGCGAATGGCTGGTGCAGTTGGATCAGGACCGCCCCTCGCACATCATCGCCCCCGCCATCCACATGGATCGCCACGATACCGCCCGCCTCCTTTCCGTCGCGACGGGCGAAGACCTCGACCCGGACGACATCTCCGGGCAGGTGGCGGCGGCGCGGCGCACGCTCCGGCAGGATTTCCTCGCCGCGCGGCTGGGGATTTCGGGCGCGAACGCACTGGTCGCCGAGACGGGCGCGATGATGCTCGTCACGAACGAGGGCAACGCGGAACTCGTCACCTCGATCCCCGATGTGCATGTCGTCGTCGTCGGCTACGAGAAGTTACTGCCGACGACGGCGGACGCGATGCTCCAACTGCGCCTGCTCGCCCGCTCCGCCACCGGGCAGGCAATCTCGGTCTACACGACCTTTGTCACCGGCCCCGATCGGCCCGGCAAGGAGATGCACTACGTCTTCGTGGACAACGGGCGAAGTGAGATGCGCGACGACGACATCTTCAGCGATGCCCTCCGTTGCATCCGCTGCGGCGCGTGCGCGGATGTCTGCCCGCCCTATCAAGTCGTCGGCGGCCATGCCTTCGGCTACATCTATTCGGGCGCGATTGGGCTGGTGAACACGGGTTTTCACAACGGCTGGGAGAACGCGGCCGGCCCGCAGTCGCTCTGCGTCTCGTGCAACGCCTGCGCGACCGTTTGCCCGGTTGGCATCCCGCTGCCGCAGCAGATCCTCGAAGTCCGCCACCGGACGGTCGAGGAGTACGGGTTGCCGTGGTACAAGCGGGCGGCGCTCGAACTCTGGTCCAGCCCGGCGCTCTTCGACAAGGCCGCGCGCCTCGCCGCGCGCCTCGGCACGCCGCTCGCCGAACCAGGCGGCTTTTTGCCCAATCTGCCGGGGATGGACCGCTTCCAGCGGTGGCGCAGCCTGCCCGTCCCGGCATCGGAACCCGCGCGCGACCGGCTTTTCGGCGGCGAAACGTCCGGCGTGCCCGACGCCCCGATCCTCGCGCCGCCGCTGCTAGAAACCGGCGCGACCGGCGCGCGGGTGGCCTACTTCATCCAATGCTTCACCGACCGCCTTTTTCCCGAGATGGCGGAGGCGACGGTGCGCGTCCTGCAGGCGTGCGGCGCGCACGTCGTCGTGCCGACGAGCCAGCATTGCTGCGGCCTGCCCGCTTTCGATTCCGGCGACTGGCCGCGCGCTAAGACGATGGCGAAGGCGACGATCGAGGGGCTGGAAGCGGCGGACGCGGACTGGATCGTCACGGCGGGTGCGTCGTGCGCCGTCGCAATCAGCCATGATTACCACCAGTTGTTCGCGGACGAACCCAACTGGCTGGCGCGCGTCGAAAAACTTGCCGGGCGGACGCTCGACCTCACGTCGTTCCTGACGACAGTCGCGCGGCTACCGGACAGCGCGTTCTCCGTGCCCGGTGGCGAACCCGTGACGTATCACAACTTCTGCCAGTCGCACAACGTCCTCGGCCTCAAGGCGGAACCGCGCGATCTGATTGAGCGGGTGATGGGGCTGGAGATCGTCGAGTTGCCGGAAGCGGCGGTCTGCTGCGGCTTCGGCGGCTCTGTCTCGGCGGACTATCCCGAACTCTCCGAGCAGATTCTGGCACGCAAACTGGAGAATGTGGACCAGACCGGCGTGCGCACGCTCGTCACCGACAACCCTGGCTGCATCATGCATCTGCGCGGCGGCATGGACGCCTCCGGTCGCGCCGTCCGCGTCCTCCACCTCGCCGAATTGCTGGACGAACGCCTGCACGCGCGCTTCCCGCAGGCATTCAAAGAAAGGAAATCATGATGTGCGAACACAAGAAATTGGAGAAAGAGATCGTTCTGCGCTCAAAGTCGCATGACCGCGATGGCAATGTAGTCGAAGTGTGCATCACGCTAGATTATCGGATAGCCATGCGAATGACAGACAAAGCCGCGAAGAATGCAAGTGGTCAAGCAAAGGACGGCGCGCTCATCGCAACGGTCACACCACAGTATCGCAGGCAGGTTAAGCAGGCGTATCGCAAATGGCGCGAAGTTACCGCACGGCGTGAGTACAAGATTTCTCGCCTGCTGATGTATGTCGCGAATGAGCATAGAGATATCAATTAGTAGCTATCTGATTTGGCAGTAGCAAACAGTATTCAATCTATGCTGCTATTCTATAGCGGACACAGTGGATCGCCAGACGGCAGCAATTGACGTTCGGTATGAGCAGGCTGCAATAAGGGTTGTATACGGGTTCGGGATGATTCTTGCCACTGGCTCCGCCGCAAGATTTCCTACAATAGCGAGCAAGTAATTTTCGCCTCGGTATCTCGCTTCGGTCCATTCTCGATCGGTGAACTGAATATCGCCGCGCTTCTGCTTGATCCCTTTCACTTCTATCGCGAGTTCGGGCTTACCCTGTACCCCGAAATCGAACCCTCGTGCCGCTTGCCGGAAGTCGAGAACATGTGAAGTCTCGATTCCAACCAATCTCGCACTATGGGCAAGGAAGAACTCTTCTGCGCGCCGACCAGTCAGGAGTCGCTCGGCAACGTTGTACGCGACTTTCGTTACAACAGCGAGTGAGTCAATGGCTTCGGCGATGGCATCATCTTCACGTCCGAGTATCCGGGCAACAAGTTCCGATAGGGCATCGTCACTGACATCCTGAAGTTCATCAAGCACTCGCTGACGGTTCTGGCGCAAAGGTTGCTGCGTGTTCCGATGCCAGCCACGTCGTGGGTTTGGATGGATCGGATCGAATTCATCGCGGAGATTCTTGAAGCTCGTCGGTGGTCTGGAAAGTGCTTCTGCCGCTTCCTCGTACGCGTGTTGCCAAGTGGCGCATTGGCGCGCACGAAGATACCGCTCATCAAGGCGGCTCATTGCATAGCCGATGACAAGTTCCTCGGTTTCGATTCGAGTTCGTCCATCCCGTTCCGGCATGAAATGATTGTCACCGCCGACGAAGATTTAATCAAACCTTACCCTGCGGATCACTCCAGTCGTACCGCCTGTGTCCTGTGCCTCGCCCAATTGCCGGTCGCATCGCGCGTGCAGGCGTCCATCCGGCAGTTCGCTGGCTAATCGGGTGGGGGCGTTCATCCGGGCGCGTCCAATGGATCCGATTCGGCTAGTCTTTCGTTGCTTGGAAGCCACGCGTCTCCTGTCGCTCCCAGTCGGTCTTGAGCAGTGCGTACTCGACGTCCCCGTGCTCCGCTCCCTCGATGACGTATGGCCATTCCTGGTGGAACGTCCGCACGAGTGTCAGGCCCGCTTTCTCCATTACTCGTCG
Source organism: Thermomicrobiales bacterium (assembly GCA_038231255.1). Lineage (GTDB taxonomy): Bacteria > Chloroflexota > Chloroflexia > Thermomicrobiales > JALYUS01 > JALYUS01. The sequence goes on from JBBRLR010000077.1 coordinate 14,633, forward strand.
GGAGGCGAGGTTGACCGCCATCGTCGAAGCGAACACGCGCCGCACGCCCAGTTCGGTGAAGCTCTTGCGGATCAGCGCGCGCGACCCCTCGGTGCCGTACCCCTTGCCCCAGGCCGATTTGCGTAGCCGGTAGCCGAGTTCCGGTTCGTCGGGGCTACCGCCTTGCGGCGGACGGAAGTGGAACCAGCCGAGGAAATCCCCGCTAGACTTCTCGATCACCGCCCAGAAGCCGTACCCGGCGAAACGCTCATAGTAGCGGAGGAATGCGGGCAGAACGTCGTTCTGGATTTCGTCGCGGGGGGTTGGCCTGCCGCCGGTGATGAAGCGCATGACGGCGGGGTCGCTGTCGAGGTCGCACAGGTTCTCCACATCGTCCTCGGTGAAGCGACGCAGCAGCAACCGTTCGGTTTCCAGAAAGACCTGCATCCCTCGATCCTTTCCCTACAGCATGTGAGCACGGGCAGCATAGCTGACCCTGACGAGTGGACGCAAACCGCTGCGGACGCATTCGGCCTTGAGGCAGGTGGTGTGCGGGGTAGGCAAGGGTCTGCCACCGCCTCGGCGCGACGCGGACACACGCTAACGCGGTGCGAGCGCCACGGACTGTACCTGCACGCCGAGGATGCGCGCGTCGTAGATCGGGGCGTCCGGCGGGGCGTAGTCCTGCGGCGACCAGACGTTGCACTGCTTAAGGTCCTTGCCCTTCTTTGCCGGGTCAAGGCAACTGGTGATCCGCAGCAAGGCGGTGCCGTTGTCTGAAACCGGCAGAGTGCCGGGTGGGATCGTTACCGTATAGTCCGCGAATCCCTGTGTCAGGTCGAAGTCGGCGAGCGTGGGGCCATACTCGTTGAGGCCGGGATCGAGCGCGACCCAGGCGTGCGCGGGGATGCCGAGTGCGGCGGGGCGCACGCCGCCCGCGAGGCGGAGCGTGATCGTGCCGCCCGTCCGGGCGAGCGCGGTCGTCCATGGCACGCGGAGCAGGGCGGCGGGGCCAGTCCAGCGGTAGGGCGTCGGATCGGTGCGGTTGTGCTCAATACCGTAGAAGCCCGCGACATTGTACTTCTCGTCCGCTTGGCCCATCGTGATCGTCAGCGGCGCGGCATCGAGCGGTGGATCGGCATGCGCCGGTTCGTAGCGGTAGACGGTGTAGCGCAGATCGTTCGACTGCGGGTTGTGTGGCTTCTGCAATTGGAGCGACTCGAAGTCGTGCAGTGTCACCGTGAAGGTCGGGCCGAAGCGCGTTTCGGGCACGAGGCGTGTGTGCGGAAAGAACAACTTGCCGCCGTCGTTGCCCATCAGGACATAGACGGGGTGCGTCGTGCTTTCCCGGTTCAGCCACGCTTCGAGCAGATCGCCGCGCGGGTTGTTCGTGCTGATGACGAATGCGGTGCGCCCATAGATGAACTGCAATGGCGTCGCGAGCAGGTGCGGCTGGTCGCGGTCGCCGCTGAACAGCAGGACACTATTTTCCGGGAACTGCGCGGCGATCTGCCCCAACTGCGCATCCACGCCCGCATAGCGCCGCACCGTCCATGTTCCGGCCCGTGTCGCGACGCAAAAAAGCACGAGCAGCGCGGCGGCGGCGAGGCCGAGGGCGCGGGTGAGGGGGAGGGGGAACCTAACCCCCGGCCCCTTCCCGCGAGGAAGGGGCCGGGGGTTAGGTAGGTTCCACACCGCGTACGCCGCGAAGAGCGCGAAGACGGGCATGACGACGGGGACGTAATGCCGCAGGGCGTAGATATAGTTGTCGGTCGTATACGTCTCGTTGACGAAGACGACGGTGTGGACGAGCGCGAAGGCGAGCAGGCCACCCGTCAGCCGGTTCAGGTTGCGCCCGATCAGGAGCGTCGCGCCGATGGCGATCAGTAGGATGCCAAGTGGCGACCAATACCAGCCGAGCCGGACGAGGTTCGCATCGTGGCCCGATGGCGTTGGCGCGCCGATGTACGACGCGAGCGTGCCGGCATGCCCGATGAGAATATGCGGCCGGAGGATATAACCGTAGATCGCATACAGCGCCGTCCCCGCCGCCAGCGCGTACCGCACCCATCGCCCGGCGCGCGGATGCTTCACAATCGGCAGCCAGCGGGCGCGCAGCCGGTCTGCCAGGACGAGCAAGGCAAGCCCGACCACGGCGGCGGCGGCGAGCGGGATGCGCTGATGCCAGATGTTGCGGTACACATGGTGCCACAGCCCCTCGGTGTAGCCGAGCGCGAAGACGCCCGCCTGCACGACCGCGAGCGCCAGCATCCCGCCGAGCAGCGCGAAGAACCAGGTATGCGCCCGCCACCATGCGCGCAGCAGGACGAGCGCGACGCCATACGCCACGACGAGTAGTAGTAGGAAAACGGTCTCCTCGTGTGTCAGTGCGGCATTGCCGAGGGCGAGCGCCGCCACGACCGCGCCGATCCGCATCACCGACGGATCGCGCCGTTCTTCCAGGAGGAGCAACCCGAAGAGCGCGGCCATGAGCGCGAATTGTTGGTACGCTTCGGTGTATGTCTGCCGGACGAACCAGACTTCGATGCCGTTCAGCGCGAGGAACACCCCGGCGATTAGCGCGACGGGCCAGCCAAACAGCCGCCGCGCCAGCAGCACGAGGCCGAGCAGTCCGAACAATCCGAAGATGGCGGGCGCGTACGCCGGACCAAGCGTGCCGAAGAAGCCATAAAAGATCGCCAGCCACGCGGGCCAAAGGTGGAGGTTTTGCGGCACGATCTCGCCGCTCGTGCTATCTGTGTTGAAGCCGATGAAGCGCAAATCACCATAGAAAAGGTAGCGACGATTATCCAGATTGCCGAGCAGATGGCGGACGGTTCCCTTGTCGCCGTCAATATCGGCGAGGACCGGATCGTGCAGGAGGATGCTGCCCTGCTTCGCCATCGCCACGCCGCCATTGTAATAGACACCGGTATCCTCGCCGCCGATCAGCGTTTCGCCGGGCCGGAGAAAGAGCGCCGCCCCGACCGCGAGCAGACCGAGGCAGAGCCACGCGCCCCGATCCCACTGCCACGCGATCATTGGCAATGCCCGCCGCCGCGCGATTAGCAGAAGCGCCCCGGAGCAGAGCGCGACGATCAGCGCCAGCAACCAGAGTGCATACACCCCGAACATCGCCAGCACAAGCGCCACCGGCCCGACGACGAAGATGCCAAGCGCGAGAGCGAGATAGGCACATTCGAGTGGAAGAAGCTCAGTAATCGTGCGGGTGGGGAAGTTCCCACCCCCTAACCCCCTCTCGCGTCGGGAGGCCGGGCGCCCTTCGGGCAGTCGGGGGGGTGGGGAGGTCAACAGCAATCGAAAAGCGAGCCAACCAGGGCAACCAACGAGCAGCAAAAGGAGCGGAATGCCGACAATTACCCGTACCAAGCCCACCGTTTGCCGCCTCCCGCCCTCGCTCACTGCCCAGAGGGCGCCCGCTCCCCGCCGCAGTATGCGCGAGGGGTGGGGGCGTGTCAAAAAGCGAATCCCGCGACCGTTCTGTTATTGACTATTCAACGCCATTACATCAACAATAGCGATGGAGGCCGCAACGCACCTCTCCCGGTCGTTGGCATCGGGCATTTTCTCAACGCAATGGAGGAACGTCATGGCAGAAGCACACCACGAGCACCACATGCATGGGGACGGCGCGCAGGTCGGGTTTGCCTCGCCGCAGGAGGCGATGGCGTCGCCGCCCGAGGAGTTCGCGTATGTCGCCGCGCTCCACACCGGCACCGGCGTGAACGAGCCGGACTATCTCGCCGTCGTTGACCTCAATCCCCAGTCCGACACTTACAGCCAGATCACGCATCGCACGCCGATGCCGGGCATCGGCGACGAGTTGCACCACTACGGCTGGCAGGCGTGCAGCAGCGCCTGCCATTCGGACATCAAACGCGAGCATTTGATCGTCCCCGGCTTCCGATCGAGCAATCTCCACATCGTGGATGTCGCGACCGACGCGCGCCGACCGGAGATTGTCAAAGTAATCACCGGGGAAGAACTGAAGCGGAAGACGGGGCTTTCCGCGCCGCACACCGTCCATTGCATGCCGGGTGAGATCATCACCATCAGTATGCTCGGCGACCGGAACGGCGATGCGCCCGGCGGTTTCGCGGTCCTCGATGCTCATAATTTCGATGTCCTCGGTCGGTGGGAAAACGACCTGAACGGTGCGCAGTTCAACTACGACTTCTGGTATCAGCCGCGCAAGAACGCGATGATTTCCAGTGAATGGGCCGCGCCGAATACCTTCAAGGACGGCTTCAATCTCCAGGACGTGACGGACGGGAAGTACGGCCACAGCATCCATTTCTGGGACCTCGCTGAGAAGCGCGTCACGCAGACAATTGATCTCGGCGCGGAGGGATTAATCCCCCTCGAAGTGCGCTGGCTGCACAACCCCGACGCAGAAACGGGCTTCGTCGGTGCGGCGCTTTCCAGCGCGATCTTCCGCTGGTACCGCAAGGGCGACCAATGGGAAGTCGAGAAGGTGATTCAGGTCGAGTCGAAAGAGGTAGCGGGGTGGCCGTTCCCGTTGCCGGGCCTGATCACCGATCTCGTCCTTTCGATGGACGACCGTTTCCTGTATTTTTCCAACTGGCTGCATGGCGATCTACGCCAGTACGACATCTCGGACCCGGCGCACCCGAAGCTCACCGGTCGGGTGTGGTTGGGTGGTTTGCTCGGCGCGACGGCGGCGGGGAAGCGCAAACTCGATGGTGGGCCGCAGATGCTGCAATTGAGCATGGACGGGCGGCGGTTGTACGTGACGAACTCGCTCTACTCGACGTGGGATAACCAGTTCTACCCGAACATGGAGTCGTGGATGCTCAAGATTGACTGCGACCCCAACGGCGGGATGACGCTCGACGAGAACTTCTACGTGGGCTTCGGCACCGCGCGCGGCCATGAAATCCACCTGCCGAATGGCGACTGCACCACGGAGATTTTCCCGTAGCCGCTACTCCCGGACTCGGCAGAGACGAAACGAGTGACGACCCGACCGGGTCGTCGCTCAACCATCAGCGGCCCTTGCGTTTCTGTTTCTTGTCCCGGTACTGCTCGGGCATCTCTGCCTCGCCCTGACGCGTCACCCAGTCGCCGAGTTCCTTGTCTATCCAGTAGCCGAGCAGGGTGAAAAGGCCCGCGAAAAAGAGCGCGCCCGCTGTCGCAAGCGCCGCACCGGTGATCGCCTGACCGATGGTGCGGTTGAGGCGGTCGCCGACGATACCGCCGATCCAACTGCCGCCAACGAGAACCGCGATGCTGCCGAAGACCATCGCCAGCCACGGCCACCACGCCGGGCCGCGATGTCTCCCCGGTGGTCGCAGATGCGCGAACTGGAGGAAGAAGAGCGAACCGCGCGCCTCGAAAAAAGCGGCAATAAAGATCACGAAGATCAGCAGGAAACTGACCAAACCGCCGAGCGGCCCGACCGCACCGTATGCCCCGAGCAGGCAGATCGCCGGGAATGACCAGCGCGCGACGCGTCGCGCCTCGACGGGGTCTTGCCACCATTGATTCATGATCGATCGGTAGCGCAGGCTTTCCAGCCTGCGTCCCTGTTTCTCCAACCACGCCAAGACGCAGGCTGGAAAGCCTGCGCTACCAAGAGGGATCGCAGGCTGAAGCCTACGCCACCGAATGACATCAGACCGGGGTGACGGGGCGCATCGGCAGGCCCTGCGCGGCGAGATATGCCTTCGCTTCCGCGATCGTGAAGACGGCATCGTGAAAGATGCCCGCCGCGAGGACGGCGTGCGCGCCGCCAGTCGTCAGGGCGTCCGCGAGGTGTTGGAGCGTGCCCGCGCCGCCGGAGGCGATCACCGGCACATCCACGGCGGCGGCGATCTGCGACGTGATCGCGAGGTCGTAGCCGTCGCGCGTGCCGTCCGCGTCAATGCTATTGAGGACGATCTCGCCCGCACCGAGTGCGACGCCCTGTTTCGCCCATTCCAGTGCGTCCATGCCGGTGTGCCGCCGCCCGCCGTGCGTGACGACCTCCCAGAATGCGCCGTCCGGGCGGCGTTTCGCGTCAATCGAAAGGACGATGCACTGCGCGCCGAAGCGTCGCGCGCCGTCCGCGATCAGTTGCGGGTTGGCGACGGCGGCGGAGTTGACCGAAACCTTGTCCGCGCCCGCCCGTAGAAGGCCGGCGATATCGTCCGTCGTGCGGACGCCGCCGCCGACCGTGAGCGGGATGAAGACCTGTCGCGCCGTCGCCCGGACGACATCCATCATCGTTTCGCGGCCATCGCTGGAGGCGGTAATGTCGTAAAAGGTCAGTTCGTCCGCGCCCGCCGCGTCGTAGCGCGCCGCCAGTTCCACCGGGTTGCCCTGGTCGCGGAGCGCTGCGAACTTCGTCCCCTTGACGACGCGCCCGCCGGTCACATCGAGGCAAGGAATAATCCGCCGCATCAGCGTCGTTGTCGGTGCCGCCGTCACCATCTCCAAACCTCTTTCAAAACCTGAAAAGGAAACAGGCACAGAGGACACAGAGGACACGAAGAACACTGAGAATCACTCCGTTTTTCTTCTCTGTACTCTCTGTGTTCTCTGCGATCTCTGTGCTCAAACCCTTTCTACGAACCCTGGCTGGTGGCGTAGTCGCGCTGATCGAGGGAGCGGAGTGATGGGCGCTGCGGCGGGGGGTCTTCTATCCCGCCATCGCCCGTCACGATCCGGCGGTTCAGTTCGGCGACTTCTTCGAGTTCCTGCTGCACCTGCTTGAAGCGCGAGCGGACCTGTTGCTCCGAGGCGCGCGCCAGTTCCTTGCGCACATCCGCGATCCGCTGGCCGACTTCGTCCACGCGGGTATTGACGAGGCTGATCCGGTGCGCGACATCGCGCAGGGCGTCGTCCGAAAGGTCCACGCGGCTGGCGAGATAGGTATCCCGCTCCTCGGCGGCGTGACGGAGGTCGCGGTCAATCGCGTCGCCCTGCTGCCGCACCTCTTCGAGTCGTTCGAGGACGAGATCGTGCCGTTCGAGCGCCTGCTCATTGAAGGTGAGATAGACCTCTTCCTGCCGGACATCCACCGCCGCGAGGTTCGTGATACCGTTGTGCAGCCGCCCGAACTCCTCGCCGACGCTCTTGAAGGCGGATTCGACGGCGGCGATGCGCTTTAGCGATTCGTCCACGCGCGGCGGGATGACATCAATCCGCTGGTCCACCTCGATGATCCGCCGCTTCGCCTCGCTGTCCACGATGCGGATCGCATCCTCGACGCGCTGGTAATCGCGGCGGGCCTGCGCCGCCTCGACGCGCACCTCCTCGATGCTTTCCCGCAGCCCTTTCATTACCTCGATCAGTCGGTCCTGCTGCGCGAACGTACGAGTGATCTGCGACTGGAGTTCGTCGAAACGGCGGTTCGTCACATCGGTCGTGTCGCGCCGGGCGCGGGTCTGCTCGATCAGTTCGGCGGCCTGCGCTTGCAGGGTGCGGATCGCGCCGTGCGCCTCGCTGATCCCGCCGTGCATGTCGGCGAGCGCGGCGCGGATGCGGTTCTCGTCGAGTTGCCGCGCCTGCGCGTACTGCACCTGGCTGCGACGGTAATCGTCGAGATTGGCACGGACATCCGATACCACCACCTCGACGTTCTTGACGATCTCATCGCTCCGCCCGACCCGTGCCACCTGATCGCGGACGAGCGCGCGGAGTTCGTCTATCTGCTGCTGGAGGTTGTTGATCGTGATCGCCTCGCGCCGCCGCCGCTCTTCGTCGCGGGTGCGGGCGTCCATCGCTTGCCGCGTGTCCATCGCGCGGGGGTCCTGTCGCGGGTCGGGCTGGCGCATCTCCACTCGGTTTCCCTCTCCATGCGACGTCCCCGGCGCGGGTCTCGGATTCCGCGCTTCACTCTGCGGTTCGTCGTCGCCCGCATTGTACCCTATGTTGCCATAATGTGAACATACCTTGCCAAGACGGTATTGTTACGGCAGGATTCCCGTCTCGCGCGCCCGACCGCCGCGATGGTCTATCATCGTACGCAATGAGCAATGAGCAATGAGCAATGAGGGCGACAGCACTCAGCACTTCGTTACTTCGTTAGGGGAGGTTCACAGTGATGCACACTACCGGCGGACGCACGATCACGAACGACGATCTCTTCGCGCTGCGCATTATCGGCGAGTTCCAGGTTTCGCCGGACGGGTCGCGCGTCGTCTTCGTCGCGACGCGGAC
>JBBRLR010000078.1:0-22497 GCA_038231255.1 Thermomicrobiales bacterium
CGAACGCCTTGAAGCTCGCCTGCCCCTTGAGGGCGAGCGTCTTGGTGATCGCCGCCGTCAGCGTCGTCTTGCCATGATCCACATGCCCGATCGTCCCCACGTTCACATGCGGCTTCGTCCGCTCAAACTTCGCCTTGCCCATTGGTGTAGTACCTTCCTGTCACGCAATACAATGGGCCGAAGCAGCGCTGCCCGGCCCAGTCAACTCGGTTATCGCCGCGTCGTCGCCTTCTGTGCCAACTCATCGGCGAGGCTGGCGGGAAGTGGCTCGTAATGATCGAACTCCATCGAGTACGAGGCTCGCCCCTGCGTCATCGAACGCAGATCGGTGGAGTACCCGAACATCATCGCGAGCGGCACGAAGGCATTGATGATCTGCGCGCCCGCCCGCTCCGTCATCGAGGCCAACTGGCCACGACGGCTGGAAATGTCGCCGATTACGTCGCCCATGAAGTTGTCCGGCGTCGTGATCTCGACCTTCATGATCGGTTCGAGCACGACCGGCGCGGCCTTACGCACCGCCTCCTTGAGAGCCATCGAACCGGCGATCTTGAACGCCATTTCACTGGAGTCCACTTCGTGGTACGAGCCGTCGTAGAGCGCGACGTTAATGTCCACAATGGGGTAGCCCGCGAACGCGCCACCTTCCATTGCTTCTTTAACGCCAGCCTGAACAGCCGGGATGTACTCACGCGGGATCGAGCCGCCGACGATCTTGTCCAGGAACGTGAAGCCCGCGCCGCGCTCGGCGGGCGACACTTCGATCCAGACATCGCCGAACTGTCCCTTGCCACCGGACTGCCGCACGAAACGGCCTTCCTGCTTGACGGTTTTCGTGATGCTCTCGCGGTACGCTACCTGCGGGCGACCGACATTCGCCTCCACCTTGTGCTCGCGGAGCATGCGATCCACGATCACTTCGAGGTGCAACTCGCCCATACCCGAGATCAGGGTTTGACCCGTCTCCTCCTCCGTGCGGACACGGAAAGTCGGGTCCTCCTGCGCCAACCGCGCAAGTGCGAGGCCCATCTTGTCCTGATCCACCTTCGTCTTCGGCTCGATCGCCACCTGGATGACCGGCTCCGGGAAGTTGATGGATTCGAGGACAATTGGATGACTCGGATCGCAGAGCGTGTCGCCGGTGAAGGAATCCTTCAGGCCGATGATCGCGGCGATGTCGCCCGCCAATACCTCTTCGATGTCTTCGCGATGGTTCGCATGCATCCGCATCAACCGACCGATGCGTTCGCGGCGATCCTTGGAGGAGTTGAGGGCGTACGTGCCTTTTTCCAATTTGCCGCTGTAGACACGAACGAAGGCGAGGTTGCCGACATGCGGATCGTTGGCGATCTTGAAGACGAGGCCGCTGAACGGCTCGTCATCGCCGATACCGCGCGTTTCTTCCGCATCGGTCTTCGGGTTCGTCCCTGCCACCGGCGGCACATCGAGCGGCGAGGGCAGATAGTCCACCACCGCGTCGAGCATGGACTGGACGCCCTTATTCTTCAGCGCCGTGCCACAAAGCACCGGGACGAGCAGGTTGGCAATGGTTGCCTTCCGCATCGCAGCGCGCAGTTCGTCGTTCGTGAATGTATCTTCCTCGAGGTAGCGCAGGGTCAGATCTTCGTCCGTTTCGGCGATTGCCTCGACGAGATCAAGGCGCGCCTGCGCCGCCGCCGCCTGAAGTTCCGCCGGGATCGGCTCGATGCGGATGTCGGTACCCTTGTCGTCGTAGTACATGATCGCATGCTGCTCGAAGACATCAATCACGCCACGAAACTTGTCTTCGCTACCAATCGGCAACTGGATCGCCACCGGCTTGGCACGCAGTCGTTCGATGATCATCTCGATCGTGTGCTCGAAGTTCGCGCCGGTGCGATCCATCTTATTGATGAAGCAGATACGCGGTACGGAATACTTGTCCGCCTGCCGCCAAACCGTCTCGCTTTGCGGCTCGACACCGGCCACGGCATCGAAGACGACCACGCCACCGTCGAGCACGCGAAGCGAGCGCTCCACCTCGACTGTGAAGTCTACGTGGCCGGGGGTATCAATAATGTTGATGCGCACCGCATCCGGTTGCTTCGCGTCGCCGTTGCGCGCGCTCTTGGACCAGAACGCGGTCGTCGCGGCGGCGGTGATCGTGATACCGCGCTCGCGCTCCTGCTCCATCCAGTCCATCGTCGCCGCGCCCTCATGCACTTCACCAGTACGATGGATACGCCCGGTATAGAAGAGGACGCGCTCGGTCGTCGTCGTTTTGCCCGCGTCAATATGGGCGATGATGCCGATGTTGCGCGTCTTTTCGAGCGCCTGCATCCGTTGCGAAAGTGGTGCTGCCTGTGTTGCTACGCTCATGTCCTTGTTTTCCTATTCGGCCGGAGCCTTCCGCCAGGCTCCCGTTCTATTCCGTCACTTCAATAAGTTCCGAGTAGTCAGTAAAATAGAAAAGCGCTCAACGCGTTTTCTGTCTACTGTCTTGTACCCCCGCTACCAGCGATAATGAGCGAATGCCTTGTTGGCCTCCGCCATCCGGTGCGTATCTTCCTTCTTCTTGATCGTCGCGCCGGTGTTGTTGAAGGCATCGAGCACTTCCGCCGACAACCGATCCGACATCGTGCGACCATTGCGGCTGCGCGATGCGCCGAGGAGCCAGCGAATGGCGAGCGAGGTGCGGCGCGGGCCTTCGATCGGCACCGGCACCTGCAAGGTCGCGCCACCGACACGGCGGGGCTTGACCTCGATCACCGGCGTCGCATTGCGCATCGCCGTCTCGAAGACCTCCAACGAATCGCGCCCAGTGCGTTCGTGAATCTTGTCGAACGCCTCGTAGACGATGCTTTCGGCAAGCCCCTTCTTACCGTTCATCATCAGTTTGTTGATGAACTGCTGAACGATGACGCTCCCGTAGCGGGGGTCGGGCAGGGTTTCGCGCTTGACAACCTTTGTTCGCCTCGGCATTACGCTTCGCTCTCCTCACGGTTCCAAACAAATCGCCAGTCACACGAAAGAGCGGGGGGCCAGATTTCGCCCCTTCCGCTCCTTGACGTGCTCACACCCTAGCGGGTCGGTTTTCGGTCGTTGCACAGCCGGGGAGCCGTCAGCTCACCCGCGTCTGCAATTACCGACGCTTCGCGGCAGTTGCCGCGCCGGCCTTAGGTGCCTTGGTGCCGTACTTGGACCGGCCCTTTTTCCGATCCTCGACACCACGCGCATCGAGCGTACCACGTACGATGTGATACCGCACACCCGGCAGGTCCTTCACGCGGCCACCTCGGATGAGGACAACCGAGTGCTCCTGCAGGTTGTGCCCTTCGCCCGGAATGTACGCCGTCACTTCGATGCCATTGGTGAGACGGACGCGGGCGATCTTGCGGAGGGCCGAGTTCGGCTTCTTCGGGGTCATCGTCTTCACCTGCGTGCAGACACCCCGCTTCTGCGGCGAACCCTTCCCCGCCTTAGTCTGGCCGGCATAGCGGCCAAGCGAGTTGTTTGTGAACTGGAGCGCTGGCGCTTTCGTCTTCTTCGAAACGGGCTTTCGACCCTTGCGTACCAGCTGGCTGATCGTTGGCATTCCTACGTTTCTCCTTCAGTCCACACACGCCTGCCACCCATGCGGCAGCCGCGAAGGGAAAGTATACCAACCCCCCGTAACCGCGTCAACACTTGCACGAATATCGGACTCTCATCCCCCGGCCCCGCTTCATCGCGGGCGCCCTCTGGGCAGTGAGTGGGGCCGGGGGTGTGAGGTTTCTATCGTGGCGGCGGTGGCGGTGGCGGATACTGCCCACCGTAACCCTGGCCCGGCCCCTGGCCACCTTGTGGCGGATACTGCGGTGGGTAGCCACCTTGTTGTGGAGGCTGAGGCGGTTGGCCATAACCACCACCGTACGGAGGCTGCTGCGGTGGCGGTGGCGGCGGATACTGCCCACCATAACCTTGTCCCTGTCCCTGTTCCTGTCCGCCTTGCGACGGCTGGCCATACTGGGGTGGTTGCCCATACTGGGGCGGCTGGCCGTATTGCGGTGGCGGCTGACCATACTGCGGGGGTTGCTGTCCGCCATAGGGTGGCGCGCCTTGCACTGGGTACTGCGCGCTCGGGTAGCCGCCCGCTATCGCTGGCGCGGGCTTTTTGCCGCGTCCGCGCGTTGCGAAGAACAGGCCCGTCCCACCGCCCGCAACGACGATCAACCCGATCGCGAGGGCGATCCAGAGCGTTTTATTCCCGCCACCAGAGTCTTTCGTCGCGGCAGTTGTCGTCGTTGTCGCTGCTGTGGTTGTGGACGATACTGCGCCCGCTACGGTCGTCGCCCGACCGGCCGCAGGCGTGCTGCCACCGGCCGTCGTCGCGACCGCCGCGACGGCGTTCCCGGCCTGACCGCCGCTCTTGTCCGATTCGACGAAGATGTCGGCCGCTTTGTCACCGGTCTTGAAGCTCCATGACACCGTGGACTTGTCCACCTTCGCGAGCGCGTCCTTGCTCGTGATCTTGCCCGGCATCGTGAAGGCGAGATTGACCATGCCGTCCGTTCCGCCGAACGCCCTGGGGTCGAGGCCGGGGATCGTGGTGCTGCTCGATGTGTCGCTCAAGCTGCTCAGTGGGTCCACTTTGCCTTCGATGCGGACGCCGTTCGCGGTCGGTTGCGCCGTGATTTTGACGATATCCGACTGCGCGCTACTCGCACTCGTGCCCGTCGAACCCGTTGACTGACCAAGCGACGAATTGCTCCCAAGCAGGGTATTGATCTGTGTCTGCATCTCTTCGAGCGATTTGAAGGTAAACGACGCATCCACGCCCTGGAACTTGTCGTTCTTGTACGGCTTGGAGGTGCCACCGAGTTGCGCGATCTGCTTGTTCAGGTCCGCGAACGTGTCCTGCTGCGCGGCAGGGGTCGTTTTCGCGCCCGTGCTCGGCGTGCCGATGCTGTTGGCGAATCCACCGGCGAGCAGGAGCGCCTGCTGCGAGATGCCGATCCGCATCTGCGAGCTGCCGGTGAAGTCCGGCTTGATCGTGCTCTGCTGATTGACTTCGACGCAGGCCGAAAGCAGCACGGCCATCGCCGCGAGCAGTCCGATTGGTACGATCCGTCGCCTAAGACGTCTGTGCCGCGCATGAACCGCCGATACGCCTTGTCTCATTTGGCCTGCCCTCCTCGTCATCCACCCACGCGGCAATGCGCGATGCATTACCGCGCCCGACTTTCTCGCCGTCCAATGCTTCAATGCCCACTCAATCGGGGAAAGTGTCTAGAGCAATCATAGCAGATTGCCGCATGATGCACCGGATACTAACGGACTAAACGAATCGGCAACAAAAAGGTTCCGGTGTCTATCGTCCTGCCTGCCTACGCGCCGTCCGCGCGCTCGACGGAATAGGTGTATCCCTGCTCCGCAAGGAAGAGCCGACGGTGCTGCGCGTACCGCACCTCGCTCGTTCCGGTCGTGACGAGGGTATAAAAGACGCTCGCCGTGCCGCTCCCATTTGGTCGGAGCAGGCGACCGAGGCGCTGTGCCTCCTCCTGCCTTGACCCGAAATGGCCCGACACCTGAATCGCGACTGCCGCGCCGGGCAAGTCCACACCCTGATTCGCCACACTGGAGACGATCAGCGTGCGGGTTATGCCACCGCGAAACGACGCATACAGTCGCTCCCGTTCGGCGGCTGGGGTATCGCCGGTGATCAGCGGCAGGCGCAGGCGACGCGCGAGCCGGTGCAGCACGGCGAGATGCCCGCCGATCACGAGTGTCGGTGTGCCGCGATGCCGACCAAGCAACCGCTCGACGACCGCATCCTTACGCGGGTTGAGGGCAGCGGCGCTCGCGTCAAGCGGCGCGTCGTGCGGTGGCCAGCCGGGCGCCAGCGGCACGCGTACCTCGACGCACGCCGCAGGGGCGATCCACCCCTGCGCCTCCAACTCGCGCCACGGTCGGCTGAAGAGCACCGGCCCGACGAGCGCGAAAACATCCGTCTCGCGGCCATCCTCGCGCACAAGCGTTGCGGTCAAACCCAGTCGGCGTCGCGACTGCATCGCCGCGCTCGCGCTCAGGCGAAAGCCATCGGCGGGGAGCATGTGCGCCTCGTCGTAGATCACCAGTCCCCAGTCCGCATCGGCGAACGTGCCGAGATGGCGGGGCATCTCGGCGCCTCGTCCGCGCACAGTGAGCGCCTGGTAGGTGGCAATCGTGATCGGGTATAGCTGCCGCGCGCCACCGTCGAACACACCAACCGCGTCGGGCGCCAGATCGGTCCAGAGGCGGAAGGCGCGTGCCCACTGCGCGGCATTCGTACGCCCCGGACATAGGACGAGCGTGCGCGCCTGGAATCGTGCCGCCGCCGCGATGCCGACCAGCGTCTTCCCCGCGCCGCACGGCAGCAGCACGACACCGCCACCCGCTGATCCGGCGAGCGCGGCGACCGACTCCTGCTGATACGGACGCAGGCCGGGCGCGTCCGGGCGGAGCGCAAAGGGCACATGCGCGCCTTCGACCACGCTGAGTTCATCCCGCACCGGATAGCCGAGCGCGGCAAACGCTAATTTGAACCGACCACGCTCCTCCGACGGGATGATAACCACACCCCGCCCGTCCTTGCCGCGCACGACCGGGGAGAACGTCAGGCCGGACCGCGCGCAGAGCGTGCCGAGCAGCGCGGGATCGTCACTCGTCAAGGCGATGTCGTCGTTGATGTGGCGCAGGCGCACCACGTTCGCGCGCGTGAACGTGTCATAGATGAACGCAGCCGTATTCGCGTTGATGGGCGAGTCCGTGAGATCGCGCAACGATGCAAGGACGGCGGGGGCATCAAAACCCGTTGTTGCGGCATTCCAGAGCGACAACGGCGTGAGGCGGTAGGTCGCGAATCCGCTGCCCAGGCGCACCAACTCGGCGAATGGCCGGAGGGTGTCGCGGACGGTCGGCCAGCGCGGATCATCGGTGCGGACGAGCAAACGATGATCGCGCTGGAGGGCGGCGAGCGGCGCACCCGCGTGCGTCAACCGGCCGCCTCGCTCATTTCCGGTGCGAGCAGCAGGGGCTGACGCGGCCAGACGGGTTGCATAATGTCCCATTGATCGGGCGTGGCGGCGATCATTTTTTCCAGTTCGCGCGCTACCGCCTGCGTATCGGCGGCGCGGCGCTGTTCGGGCGTCCCGACCGCCTCCGGAAGCCGCATCGCGGGCACGGCGACCGCCACGGAATGCGTATTACCGACGCGATACGAATAGGCGGGCAACAACGCCGCACCCGTCCGCCGCGCGATCAGGCTGGGGCCGGCAGGGAGCATCGTTCGCTCCCCGAAAAACGTCACTTCCTCGCTGCTCGTGCCGACATTGCGGTCGGCGAGCATCATCACGACTTTGCCGTCCCGCAATGCGCGGAGGAGATGGCGCACATCCTCGGGGCCGGTGGTGAGCAACTGAACGCCCTGATTCGCCCGCAGGCGAAAGAAATACTCGTGCAGTCGCGGGTCGCGGATATGCTCGACAACGGCGACTGTTGGATAGCCGAGGCTGCTGACATACGCCGGTACGAGATTGTAGCTGCCGAGATGCGGAGCGACGATGATGACGCCCTTGCCCCGCGCATACGCCGCAGCGAGGTGTTCAAGCCCCCGACCATCGAAATACGCGAGCAGATCCGCCTTCGACAGCGACGGCATCCGGAACAAGTCGTAGTAGTTCTTCGCCACCGAAATGGACGCGCGGCGGGCGCTCATCCCGACATACCGACGCGAGGCATGTGGCAACACGCAGCGCTGGTTGGCAATCAGCGTCCGCCGTAGGCCGGGACAAAAGATGAACAGCCCCACACCGCTTACCCGCGCCAAGGCGTAGCCGGCCCGCTTGGGCAACCATGACGCGAGCCACTCACAAAACAGATAATAGCGGTACAGCACCCTTCCGTCCGCCTTCCTTCGCGATACTCCCCACGCATCGCTCCCCGCCTCTATTGTAACGAAGTCGGCACAATGAGCAATGAGGGGAAGTTCGGGGAAGCGTCGAAAAGCCGGTAGGTTCGCCATGAGCGACCGATTTGGGTAGCGCAGGCTTTCCAGCCTGCGTCCCGCTTGCAGACTGGAAAGCCTGCGCTACCCACTCCCACGACGGCGACGATCTACCGGCTTTTCGACGCTTCCGAACATCCCACCGGCCACATCGGACGGAACATGTACCATTGGGCGGGATGCGCAACGATGCCGCGCTCCAGTACGGTTGCGATCTGCTGCGTCAGCGTTTCCACATCGGTGGGCGGATTCGGGTCGGATGTTCCCAGCGAGACGAGGTCGCAGTAGCCGTCATACGTCACCATATCGGGCCGGCGGAAAAGCCCCGAGACGAGGACCGGGCAGCCTGTCCGAATCGCGAGTTGCGCGACACCGGCCGGAAAGGTCGTTTGTTCGCCGAAGAATGTCACGGGGATACCGCGCGGATCGGGCGTGTCAATCAGGATGACCAGCGCTTCGCCGCGCTGAAGGACGCGGTACATCTCCCGCAGCGCGCCGGGCTTCTCGACAGCAACCGCGTTCATTTTAAACTTTCGCCGCATCCGGGTTACCCAGCGGTCCAGTTCCGGGGGGGAAAAAGTGTCCACGAGCACCGTAGCCTTATATCCGAACCCGGTAAAAACCGCCCCGGCCCGATCCCACGACCCCATATGCCCGGTCGCGACGATGAAGCCGCGCCCTTCGGCAGCCGCACGCGCTAGATGTTCGGTGCCGGTGACGCTCGCATGGGCGTTAATGTCGGTGTGTGCGACGTACGGCAAGACGAAGAAATCCACCAGCACGCGCGCGTAATTGCCGAATGATTGCCGCGCGATCTTGCGCACATACGGCGACGTTTCCGGCTCGTTCAGCACGCGGCTGAGGTTGTATGCCGCCCAGCGGGCGTGCGATGGGCGCACAATGCAGTACGCCTCCCCGATCGCCCCCGCGAGGGCATAAGAGAGGCGTATCGGAATGATGCTCAGGAGTACGGAGGCGGCGCGAACCGACCAATAAAGAAACAATTGGGAAGGGGCGGTTTGCGAACCGCCCCTACGAAGCATCACGAACTACTCGTTACTCGCCGTCGGTACGGCCTTACCGACACGCTTCGGGATCGCGGCGTCACGGGCGTAGGCCTGAATAAACGTCTCCGTGTCCTGCCGCGCCTGATCGTCCGTCACCTGCACGGGCGGCGACTTCATGAAGTAGGAGGACGGGGCGGTCAATGCGCCGCTCAATCCGTGGTCGAGGGCGAGGCGAGCACAGCGAATTGCGTCAATAACGACACCGGCCGAGTTCGGGCTGTCCCAGACTTCCAGCTTCAATTCGAGTGAGATCGGCACGTCACCGAAGGTCGTCCCCTCGATGCGGATATTCGCCCACTTGCGGTCGGTCAGCCACGGCACGTAGTCCGACGGGCCGACGTGGACGTTCCCCGGCGCAATCTCGTACGGCAGCTGGCTCGTGACCGAGTTCGTCTTGGAGATTTTCTTGGACTCCAGCCGGTCGCGTTCGAGCATATTGAGGAAGTCGGTGTTGCCGCCGAAGTTCAACTGATACATCCGGTCAATGCGCACGCCACGATCCTCGAACAGCCGCGTCAGGACGCGGTGCGTGATCGTCGCGCCGACCTGCGACTTGATGTCGTCGCCGATGATCGGCAGCCCCTTGTTCATGAACCGCTTCTGCCAATAATCCTCGCGGGCAATAAAGACGGGGATGCAATTCACGAAGGCGCAGCCCGCGTTCAGAATCTGCTCGACATACCACTTCGTCGCCAGTTCGGAGCCGACCGGCAGGTAGTTGACGACGACCTGCGTGCCGGTGCTCTTGAGGATACCGGTGATGTCGGCGGTCGGGCCAGGCGCTTTGGTGATGACTTCCGCCAGATACTTGCCGATGCCGTCGTGCGTCATGCCGCGATGGACACGCACGCCGAGGTGCGGCACGTCCGAGAACTTGATCGTGTTGTTCGGGTCGGCCCAGATCGCCTCGGAGAGGTCCTTGCCAACCTTGGTGACATTCACGTCGAATGCCGCCGTGAACTCGATGTCGCGGATGTGATAGCCGCCGAGGTTGGTATGCATCAGCCCGGGGATATGCGTCTCGTCCGAGGTGTTCTTATAGAACTCGACGCCTTGCACGAGCGACGATGCGCAGTTGCCGACGCCAATAATAGCGACCTTGATTTTCCCGTTGCTCTCCACATTCGGTCTCCTCCTCGAAGCGACCCACCAGGCGCGCTGCCCCGTCAAAGGGGCCTTTCAACCATCGCGCGAGAATACGCCGTGCGCCCACCTGCTGTCAATCTAACATCATGAGCGCTACGGATGTTCGCGGCCACGAAATTCTTCGATCATTTCCGCGAACGCATGTTCGTTTGACACGGTGTTTAGGTGCGTACGTTCGCACCTTTCCTCCATCCGCATTTTAAGGTATACTGCTATCAGTAGGGACGTGGGATTCCGGGCGAGGATTTGTGAAGACGCGGCGCTCAGCCCGCACTCCTCAGCCCTGATTCGACCGGAGGAAAATGGATGGTTGACAGCAATGAGCGGGGTCTTGTCCGCTTCGTGAATCTTGACACAGAGATGCGCAACTCGTACCGCGACTACGCGATGAGTGTGATCGTTTCCCGTGCCCTCCCGGATGCGCGGGATGGCCTGAAGCCGGTGCAGCGGCGCATCCTCTTCGCGATGCACCAAATGGGATTGCTGCCGAATACGCGGCACCGCAAGTGCGCCGGTGTCGTCGGCGAAGTGATGAAGAACTTCCACCCGCACAGCGACACCGCAATTTACGATGCGCTGGCCCGCATGGCGCAGGACTTCTCGCTGCGCTACCCGCTGATTGACGGGCAGGGCAACTTCGGCTCGGTGGACGGCGATCCGCCCGCCGCGATGCGCTACACCGAGGCGAAACTCGCGCGAATCGCCGAGGAGCTGCTGCGCGACATCGGCAAAGATACCGTTGATTTCGAGGACAACTACGACGGCGAAATGAAGGAGCCAAAGAAGGTTCTGCCCGCCCGCCTGCCGAACCTCCTGCTCAACGGCTCGACGGGTATCGCCGTCGGTATGGCGACGAATATCCCGCCGCACAACCTGAACGAACTGTGTGATGTGATGATCTACCTGATTGATAACCCGGACTGCGCGCTCACCGACCTGATCGAGCGGCTGCCGGGGCCGGACTTCCCGACCGGCGGCATTATTCTCGGCCGCGAAGGGATCAAGCAGGCGTACTCGACGGGCAATGGCCGAGTCGTCGTCCGCGCCAAGGCGTACATCGAGGAAGGGCGGGCAAACCGCTATCAGATCATCGTCACCGAACTGCCGTACGCCGTGAACAAAGCAACCTTGATCGAGAAGATTGCCCACCTCGTCAAGGACGGCAAGATTGACGGCATCAGCGACTTGCGCGATGAGTCCGACCGCTCCGGCATGCGGATGGTCATCGAACTGAAGCGCGATGCCCAGCCGATGAAGGTGCTGAACAACCTCTTTAAGCACACCGCCTTGCAGACAACCTTCGGCGTCAACATGATCGCCCTTGTGGACAACGGCACGCAGCCACACACCTTGACCCTGAAGCGTGCGTTGCAGGAGTTCATCGCCCATCGGCAGGTCGTCATCCGCCGCCGCACCGAGTACGACTTGCGGAAAGCGCAGGAGCGCGCCCACATCCTCGAAGGCTTGAAGATCGCGCTCGATCACCTCGACGAAGTGATCGCGACGATCCGCAAAAGCCAGACGACCGAGACGGCGCGCAAGAACCTGCGCACGGCCTTCAAACTGACGGAAGTGCAGGCGCAAGCGATCCTCGATCTGCGCCTCGCCCGCCTCGCCGCCCTCGAACGGAAGAAGATCGAGGAGGAACACAAGGAAGTTCAGAAGGCGATCAAGGACTACCAGGACATCCTTGCCCGGCCGGAGCGCGTGCTGGGCATCATCAAGACGGACCTGGAGGACATCAAGGAACGCTACGGCGACGAGCGGCGCACGGAAATCCGCGCTGAGGCGTCCGGTGACCTCAGCGAGGACGACCTGATCCCCGATGTGGATGTCGTCGTCACGCTGACCAAGACGGGTTACATCAAGCGCATCCCCGGCGACACCTACCGCACGCAGCATCGCGGCGGGCGCGGCATCACGGGCGTCAAGCCGAAGGAAGAAGACAAGGTCGAGCACATTTTGCATTGCAGCACGATGGACTCGCTCCTTTTCTTCACCGATCGGGGCAAGGCGTTCCAGGTCAAAGTCCACGAACTGCCGGATGCATCGCGCACCGCCAAGGGCACGCCGATCATCCAGTTAATCAATATTCAGCAGAATGAAACCGTCACGACGCTGCTGGCGGTCCGGGACTACGGCGACAGCTCGTTCCTGACGATGGTGACCAAGAATGGGCGGATCAAGCGGACGGAACTGAAAGCATTCGCCTCGGTGCGTTCGTCCGGTCTGATCGCGCTCGGTCTCGATGAGGGCGACGAACTGCGCTGGGTGCGCGTCACGACGGGCAACGACCAGATGATCCTGACGACGCGGCGCGGCTCGGCGATCCGCTTCAATGAATCGGACGCGCGGGCGATGGGCCGCACGGCAGCGGGCGTCCACGCGCTTTCCCTGCGCGACAAGGACACCCTCGTCTCCGCCGACGCGATTCCGGAGGAGCGCGCGAAAGACCTCTGCCTCTTCGTCATCGCCCAGAACGGCATGGGCAAGCGGACGCGCGTCTCGGACTTCCCCGTCCAGAAGCGCGCGGGCCTCGGCGTGATCGCGATGAAGGTGACGCCAAAGACGGGCGACATCGTCGCGGCGGGAATCGTCGAGACGACCGACGAACTGATCTTCATCTCCGGCAAGGGGATCGTCATGCGCACCAAGGTGTCCGACCTCCGCGTCATCGGACGGGCGACGCAGGGTGTCATCATGATGCGGATGGACGATGGCGACCGCGTCGCCTCCTTTGCCCGCGTCCCAGCCGGCGCGGATGAAAACGGCCTCGTGACGGAGACGATTGTCGAGCCGATCATGCCCAACGACGCGGCGACGGAAAAGCGACGCAAAGCCGTCGAACCCGCACTCGTCCCCGCTGACGGCGATTAAGGATGAGTATGCCCACGGTTCCGACGCTGCCCGCGCCCGGATCAGCGATGGCAGGCGCGCCGAGCGACGTGATCCGCGTTGGGCTGGCGCAGGTGCGGCCCGTTCTCGGCGACCTCGATGCCAACATTGCGACACACGAGCGCGTCATCGTCGAGGCGCGGGATGCGGGGGCGGACCTGCTCGTCTTTCCCGAACTGGCACTAACGGGCTATTTCCTCCGCGATCTCGTTGCCGATGTCGCGATGCGGGCCGACGACGCCCGGCTTCGCGCCCTTTCCACCCTCGCCGGGCCGATGGATGTGGTGCTCTGCTTCGTCGAGGAAGATGAGCGGGGGCGCTTTTTCATCGCGGCGGCCTACTGGAGCGGTGGCGAATGCGTGCATGTCCACCGCAAGGTGTATTTGCCGACCTATGGTTTTTTCGACGATGGCCGCTTCTTCGGTCGTGGCGACCGGGTACGCGCCTTCGACACGCGATTCGGACGCATCGGCATGCTCATCTGCGAGGATTTCTGGCACATGAGCATGCCGTACCTGCTCTGGCAGGACGGCGCGGACATGCTGCTCTTCTGCAACAATCATCCCGGTCGGGGTATGGATAGCCGGACGGGCGATATCGCCTCAATCGAGTTCGTCAGCGCACTTTGCCGCACCTACGCGGGCAGCATGACCGTGCCCATCGTCCAGTGCAATCGCGTCGGCTGGGAGGACGGGATCAACTTCTGGGGCGGCAGTTTCATCGTGGACGCGGGCGGCGTCGAGATCGTGCGCGCCCCGGCGATGGAGGATCATCTCCTGATCGCGGCGATTGACCGCGCCGAGACCCGCCGCCGCCGCCTTTCCTTCCCCGCCCTGCGTGATGAACGGCCCGACCTCGTGCAGCGAGAACTGACCCGTATCCTGCGCGACTCGTAGGGGCAGTTCGAGTACCTGCGCCGCTATCACACCACCGTTATCGTGAAACAATATCACCGTGGTAGCGCGGGCAAAACTAGCGGAGCCAGCGACGGAACCAGGCGATGGTTTCAATGCCCATCGCCGGTGTCACGGTGTGATCCACGCCCGGTTCGACGATGATCTTCAGCCGCTCCAGATCGGTGACGCGCGGTCGGAGAGCATCGTAGAGCGCCTGCGTCGTCCATGCGGGCAGGACCGGGTCGAGTTCACCGGCGAGCAGGAGAAGCGCGACGCGCGCGAAGGCGTCGAGGTGTTGCAGGATGTCCTGCTCGCGCAGACTGGCTCGTGCGTCCGGCGCGAGCCGCGCGAACGCTTCATCGAACCGGTTGCCCCACGTCCCGCCACCGATCAGCGACGCCGCGACGGTCAATCGCGCTTCGAGCGGGATCGCGGCATAGAGCGTTAGCGCGCCCATGCTCACGCCGGCCACGCCGACGCCCCGTGCGTCGTCCAATCGGGTATCGGGCCGGGTGAGCAGGGCATCGAGCAAGGCGGGCAATTCTGCCGCCGTCGCAAAGATGGATTGGCTGATCGCGACCGCTTCGTTCGTCTGTGCAAGCCGCATCCAGGCTTCATCCAACCGCTCACCGTGGAACTTCGCGTCCGGCGCAGCGACGACGAATCCAGAAGCCGCGAGCGGTTCGATCAGCGGCAGCATCGTCTCCTTGTTGCCGGTGAAGCCGTGCAGAGCAACGATTAGCGGGAACGGGCCGCCAGATTGGGGCCGGGCGATGAGCAGCGGCATCTCCCCGACCTGATCGCGTTCGACGATGACACGAGATTGCATGGGCCGTCCTTTAATGTCCGGGTGATGCCGCCAACCGCTCGCGCAGGGCGGAAACATAGATACGCGCCAGCGCATCGAGGAGCATTTCGCCCTCCGCAGACGTTGCCGCCGCAGGGTCACCGAAGTAGCCGAGCGTCGCGCCCGCCTCCGCAAAGGTCGTCGCGCCCGCACGCAGTTTTTCCGGCAGATTGATCCAGACCGGCGGCAGTTGCCGCCGCTCCGGCTCGCGCACGTCCTCGGGCGCGACGACGAGCATCAACGCCGTCTCATACGCCCCCGCATGGCGCGCGCCACGACGAAATTCCTCGGAAAGTAATGCCGACCAGCGGGCGTCGCGCAAATCGGGGAAGGCCGCGCGCAGTCGTCCGTCGGTTGCCACTTCGGCCATCGCGATGCCCGCGTTGAGCGCGTCGGCGTGCGCCGGTTCGAGATGGCTGTTGACGATGATCGCGGCGGTGCAGCCGTACCGATCGAGACCAGCTAACACATCGTGCACAAGGGCGATCATCGTCTCGACGGTCACGGGCATAGTGCCCGCGAACGACGTACCGACGAACGAGACGCCGTACGCGAGCGGCGGCACAACGAGCGCGGGCGTCCCTTCCGACTCCAGCAGCGCCGCCGTCCGATCCGCCGCGCCGACCGCGATCTGGACATCGGTGTCGAGCGGGAGATGCGGCCCGTGCGCCTCCGTCGCCCCAACGGGCAGAATCGCCACCGACCCCGCCGCAAATGCGTCCCGCGCTTCCGGCCACGTCAGTTTCGCCAGCCGCATTGGATCACCTCCTGCTCATGTGTGCGATGTCAGACGTTCATCTTCACGAAGGCGACCAATCGAGCCGTTGCTTCCGCTGAAAAGTGCAGCGCCGGATTGCCATAATCGGTCGCAGGATTTGGCGTTCCCGGTACCTCTTTAAAGACGTGGTCGACGTTCGGCAATTCGACGAGCATTGCCTTCGTGTTCCCCGCCGTTTGAAACCCCTGCAGAAGATTCTGCACGTCGGCGGCGCTCACCTGCTGGTCTTTCGCGCCGTGCAGGATCAACACTGGGAGCGTCGCCGGGAGTGTCGCAGCGATCTGGCGGGGATCATACATGTCGGCTTCGGCCAGGAACTTCTCATTCGTGGAGGTGAAAAGCTGCTTCAGCGCCGGGGTGAGGATGTCCGTAGGAACCTTTCCGGTTTGTTTGAGACTGGCAATTACTCGGTCCAGTTCCGCCAGCGCGGCGTTCGCCTGTTCCGTGGTCACCTGGCCCGCTCGCTGCGCCTGCGTGTACTGATCCGCGAACTGCCTCCGGACCGTGTCCAGATAGGAAAATCCCGGTGGAGCGGCGAGGACGAGCGCTTCCGGCTCGTCAGCGCTCTTCTTCAGTTGATCCGCGACGATCAGGGCGATCAACCCCCCTTCGCTGTGCCCGATGAAAATCACCCGTTGCGGATCAACTTCCGGCCGCGCCCGGAGAAACGTGTACGCGGCCCGCGCTTCATCAACGAAGAGCGCAAAGGCGATATCGGCAGGATTGGAGTGGCTCGCCAACCCCGTCTTGCCGCTCCCAACCTTATCATAGCGCAGCGATGCGATACCCTGACCAGCGAGTACGTCAGCGAAGTTGCGGAGCGTGTCGACGGGTCCGGAGATTACTTTGCTATTGCCATCCCGATCCGTTGGTCCGCTCCCGGCGAGGAGAACGGCGGCGGGCCGCTTCCCTCCCTGACCCACCCCCGGTAGGAGGAGTGTCCCATAGATCGTATCGGCCCCGCTGGCAAACGTGACCTCTTGCCCCGGCGCGACGGGCGGTGCCGCCCCCGACGCAGCCGGGCCAGTCGCCGCGCTCGCTGTCGCCGCCACAGGCGATCCTACGACGGATGGGCGCGCGGGACTTGTCGTGCTCACTGTCGTGGCAGCTGTCGGCAACGGGGATGGAGTTCCACCGATAGTCGATGCCGTCGCGGTCGCAGGAGTCGCCGGAGTATTCGTCGCTTTACTGCCACATGCCGCGAGGATCGCCGCGAGCGCCATTGCCGTGTAGCCCTGCAAGAAGCAACGGCGGCGTAATGGACGATCGGGGTGGAATCGCACTCGCATCATTCACTCCTTTGACGGTACCATCTTTTGGTCGCATCACCACTGCCAGCGCTGCGCCGATGCATCGCGGACCAGTATGCGACAATGATGCGCAGGCCGCGAGCAGTGGCCCTTGAAACCGCAGCAGCATAGCATCAAGGAGTGACACACCGTGATTTTCCGCCGCCTGTTTGGGCGCACTCAACAAGAAGAGCAAACGAAAGTCGAGCAGGCGGTGGCGAAGACGCGCCGCACGAACCTGTTCGGCACGCTGTTCGACCGCGCGACGATTGATGAGGATTTGTACGAGGAGATCGAGACCGCGCTGATCGGCTCCGATGTCGGCGTCGAAACGACCGACGTGCTGCTGAACGATTTGCGCAACCACGTCCGGCAGAATGGCATCCGCGACCCGCAACAGGCGAAGGAGCATCTGAAAGCGGCGATGGTGTACCTGCTCGAAGACACGAAGCGCGAGCGCACCATCAAGGTTTTTCAGCGCGGCGTGCCGTGGGTGATTATGGTCGTCGGCGTCAATGGCGCGGGGAAGACGACGACGATCGGCAAACTCGCCTATCTCCACAAGAATGCCGGCCGTAAGGTGATGATCGGCGCGGGCGACACCTTTCGCGCTGCCGCCATCGAGCAGTTGCAGACGTGGAGCGCGGAACGGCTCGGCGGCGTCCCGGTGATCGCGACCAAGCAGGGCGGCGATCCCGGCGCGCTCGTCTTCGACGCGATGGCGGCAGCGCACAATCGCGAGATGGACATCCTGATCGTGGATACCGCCGGTCGTCTCGAAAACAAAGAGCCACTGATGCGCGAATTGGACAAGATGCGCGGCATCATGAAAAAGACCGTCCCCGACGCGCCGCAGGAAACGCTGCTCGTCATTGACGCGAACACCGGGCAGAACGGCCTCCATCAGGCGCGGGTCTTCACCGACCGCGTGGACGTGACGGAAATCGCGCTGGCGAAACTGGACGGCACGGCGAAGGGCGGTATCGCCTTTGCTATCGTCCGCGCCCTCGGCATCCCGATCTCCTATGTCGGTGTCGGCGAAAAGGCAGACGACCTGATCGAGTTCGACGCCGCCCGCTTCGTGGATGCCCTGTTCGGGGACGACGAGTACGGCACGCGCGGATCGTAATACCGGTAGCGCGGGCTTTCCAGCCTGTGAACCCACGATTACCCGGTTAAGTTGTAAAGGTTCATCAGCCTATGCCACCGACGTCATGGCTTCGGTGGTGGCTGGGTGGGCGGGACGTACACAGTTGGCTTTGGCGCGGCAGTCGCCACGGGTGCACTGGTCGCGACGGGTGCGCTGGTCGGTTGAACGGGGGCGGCCGTTGGCTGCGTGTAGATTGGGCCAGTGCTTCCGGCCGTGGCGCGCGGTACCGGCGTCGCCTGGCGGGGCGGGGCGGGCTGCGTGATGTGGAAATCGGCGGTCTGCGCGATCTTACCGGCGTAGCGCACTTCCAGTCGGTAATCACCCGCGCCCAACTTACCGAGCGGGAAAACCTGAAAGCCGTCGCTCTTAGTCAGCGTGAACGACTGCGGCGATTGCGGCGTGCCGTTGGCGACAACTGTCACCTCTAACACATCCTTGTTCACTTGCGCACCACCGAAGTTGATCCAGCCATAAACATCCTGTCCGGTCGTGAACGTCGTCACGACATCATCGCCGTTGACCGTTGCCAGGTTTGCGTTTGTCGTCCCAACGCTGTAAACCGCGATCGCCGACGCGGGCACGGCGGTCGGTCGCACCGTAGTCGGCGCGACGGTAGGCCGGACAACCGTGGCCGTTAGCGCGGCGGTCGCCGTCGAGGTCGGGCTGGGCAGGGTGGTCGGTTGGGGTTCGGCAGTCGGCGGTACGGTCGGCAGAATGGTGGCGTCGGCGGTTGGACTGACAGCCACCGTTGCGGCCACCGCCGCCACTGCGACTGGTTGTTGCGGCGTTTGCGTCACTTGCGCCGACGTACCGCTACTCTTGAGAAGCGTCGCCGCACCGACACCGATGACGAGCAGCAGGGCGAGCAGGACGCCAATCCCCATCGCGATCCCCCGACGGGAGCCACCGCGCGGCCCACGGGCGGTGAGGCCGACGCCGGGAGGGAGAGACGGAGGCACGCCCGCATCCAATGCGGCCGTTCCGCGCGGCGGGGCATCACCGGCACTGTCCGCGAGGCGGCGCGGGCCATCGGTCGCGCCGGTCGCAGAGGGAATGGTATCGAGGGGCACAATGGCGGGAGAACTGGATGATGCACCGGGCGGACGAGTGGTGTTGCGGCCCCGCTCGGCGTCCAGCGGCGCGTCGAGCTGCGTTTCCCCTTGCCCCACCTGTTGGAGGATCATCTGAATCTGACGGGCAATGTGACTGCATGACGGCAGCCGGTCGTCGGGGTTAGTGGCGACCATATCCTCGATCAGATTCGTGACGGCGGCGGGCTGCGATTCGAGAAGTGTGGTCGCCGCGCGCTCGCCGATGCGCTTATATGCCTGGCCGGTCAGCATCTCGAAAAAGACGAGGCCGAGGCTGTACTGATCCGACGCGGGACGCACATAGCCGGTCGTCTGCGCCTGCTCCGGACTCATGTAGAGCGGGGTGCCGGGATGACTGACGACGGCGTGCGTGCGGCCCGAGACATCGTCAATCTGCGCGATGCCGAAGTCGCCGAGTTGCGCGCGGCCATCGGGCGTCAAAAAGACATTCGCGGGCTTGACATCCCGATGGACGATACCGACATCGTGCGCCGCTTGCAGACCACGCGCGATGTCCGCCGCGACGTTCAGGGCGTTTCCGAGGGAGAGCGGTCCACGCGCCAGGCGTTCGGCAAGCGTGCCGCCACGCACGAATTCGAGGATCAAATACTGCGTGCGGTCGGGTTCGATGACGAGATCGTGAACCGTGACGAGGTTCGTGTGGATGCCCATCCGCGATCCCGCTTCGGCCTCACGCGCGAACCGCTCCTCGATTGCCCGGAATTGCCCGATGTCGGTCATCGCCAGCGACCGCTTAAGCGTTTTGATCGCGACGGTGCGCTTCAGCCGCGTGTCGAATGCCCGCACAACCGTGCCGAAACTGCCCTCACCGAGCGTCGCCTCCACGCGGTAACGATCGGGCAGTATGCTGGTCGTGTCAGAGCCGGAACTGCTTGCCATCGTGACACCTCGGCGTGCTATATATTCAAGAATAGTGCGCAGATTGTACTATAATAATCCGAGCGGTGAGCAACAAGTGCGCGGCGTTTGCCGAACGGATACGGTATCACTCCTCCACGCCTATTCGACGTTCCAATTGGCCCGATGGTTCCGCCGGTCTTGACTACGGAACCGCAGGGGCATGGCATTCGTTTGACGGATATGCCAGCATTCTAAACGGAACGTCATCGCGTCGGGTCGAGTGCGAGTGCGAGTGCGAGTATACGGAAACGGAGGGTGGCAGTGATCGGTCACAACAGTCATCGGTGGCAGGGTTCGCGCGTTTTTTGTCTGATGACGCTGCTACTCGCAAGCCTGTCGTTCCCGCTCCCTGCACGCGCGGCGGACTTCGCCGCGCAGCCGTTCCGCACGCTCTGGAATCAGACGGATCAGGACAACAATGTTCCGCCTGTCTGGGGGCCGCAGGCGTTCACCGATGAGGTGGACGAGGCCTACACCGAGGCGCCGGGTGGCTACCGGGTCGTCCAATACTTCGACAAAGGGCGAATGGAACTGAACAATCCGGCAACCGGATCGGTCAGCGCCGGATTGCTGGCGACGGAACTTGTCACTGCGAAAATCCAAACGGGCGACGGTGCGAACAAGGTCGGGAAACCCGCCAATGTGCCCGTCGCGGGAGACCCGGATAACACCTTCCCGACCTATGCCAGCCTCGCAGCGTTGCGGGCCGCCCCCGCTGCCGGGAACGCGACCGGGCCGGTCGTGCGTTTGTACAACCCGGACAGCAGTTTCGGCACGCGCCAGGAAGCGACCGACGATCCCCTCGCCGCCTACGCCGCCACCGATGGCCTGACCGGACACACCGTCCCGCACGCCTTCGCCGACTTTCGCAATGATCCGCGCCATCCATTGGCGACGATTGGCCTCGCGATCACTGAACCGTTCTGGGCGAAGGTGAAGGTCGGCGGTGCACCAAAGGATGTCATGATGCAGGCGTTCGAGCGGCGCGTGCTGACCTACACACCGAGCAACGTGGACCCGTACAAAGTCGAGTTCGGCAACATCGGCCAGCACTATTTCCGCTGGCGCTACAGCGCCGATGGCGGCGCGGAAACCGCGATACCGGCGGGCGTCGTACCAAACTTCCGCGCGGCGTACGGCTCGCAGTTCAACCCCGGCCTGGGCAAGCCGATCACGGCGATCGCCGCCACGAGCGTCACCTACTCCCTCGTCATCATGGAGCACGGCATTATGCTCTACGTAAATCCGACCTTGAAGATCTATGCGCTCCCGAGCGACACCTTCGGCGCGGTCTTCGACGATACCTTCCTGAATAGCCCCGATGATTGCAGCCCGATTAAACCGGGGCCAACCACGGGGACTCAGGAACCGTGTCGCGGATTCGGCAAAGTGTGGCGGGGAAGTGCGGCGGTGAAACAAGCGCTCGGTTATGCATTGGCGCCGGAGCGCGGCATCGTGGGGCAGACGCAATATTTCGAGAACGGCTTCATCTTCTATGACAAGGAGAAAGACCGCGTCTGGATGGCGAACACCACCCAGTTCTTCGCCCGCTATTTCCCCGTCTGACGAGAACGAGACGAACCTCTATCCTCCCCCTGCCTCTCCCTTTTAGGGAAGGAGCAGGGGGTTAGGCATCCCCACCAGATCGGGGTACAATAGGCGGGCGACGGTTGCCGTCGCCCGTTTGCGCGGAAAGGGGAAGCGTTCACCGATGTTTGAATCACTCAGCGACCGGTTGCAGGCCGTCTTCCAGCGCCTCGGCACCCGCACGCGCGTCACCGAAGAGGACGTGACGCAGGCGATGCGCGAAGTCCGTATGGCGCTCCTCGAGGCGGATGTCAACCTCGGCGTCGTCAAGTCGTTCGTCGCACGCGTGCGGGAGCAGGCCGTCGCACTCGTCGGCGCGGAGGCCCAGCGCGGTCTGAACCCGGCGCAGCAGATCATCTCGCTCGTCAACGATGCATTGATAGACCTGCTTGGCCGCGAGCGCGTGCCGCTCACCATCGCCACGTCGCCGCCGACGATCATCATGCTCGTCGGCTTGCAAGGCGCCGGCAAGACGACGCACGCCGCTAAACT
Source organism: Thermomicrobiales bacterium (assembly GCA_038231255.1). Taxonomy (GTDB): domain Bacteria; phylum Chloroflexota; class Chloroflexia; order Thermomicrobiales; family JALYUS01; genus JALYUS01. Next base: position 22,162 of record JBBRLR010000078.1, read on the forward strand.
TGCGCTGCACTTGCAGAAGCAGGACACCTCCGCGATGCTCGTCGCGGCGGACATCTACCGCCCCGCCGCCGTCGCGCAACTCGTCACGCTCGGCCAGCAGGTCGGCGTGCCGGTCTACGAGGAAGGGACGCGCGTCCAACCTGTGCAAATCGTCCGCAACGCCCTCGCCGATGCCCGCGCGAAGGGCACGCAGGTTGTCATCATTGACACCGCCGGTCGGTTACAGATTGACGACGCGATGATGAACGAACTCGTCCAGATTCGCGACACCTTCCATCCGACCGAAACGCTGCTCGTCGCGGACGCGATGACCGGCCAGGCGGCGGTCGAGGTCGC
>JBBRLR010000079.1:0-22111 GCA_038231255.1 Thermomicrobiales bacterium
ATCGTGCGGGCATGGGCGAGGCGATGGATCATTGCCGCTTCGTCGTCGGCGAGGGGGCGCAAGGTCAAGCGTCTCGGCATCGGGAACCTCCTTGTCGGCTCCCCACTATCCTACAATGGACTTCCCGGATGCACCACTAAGTAGGTTCCCTGCTTAGTCCTCAGTCCTCAGTCCTTCCCCCGTCAGGGCTTGGCTGTTGCGGTCGGCGCGGGGCCGGGTGAGGCGACGGCGGTCGGTGGACGCGGTGGGGAAGGGGCCTGGGGGCCGGTGATGAGATCGCTGCGGATGAAGCCCGTCTTGCCCTCGAACGAAACGCGCACCCATTTGGAGGTCCCGTCGGCGCCGGTGACGGTCGGGTCCAGTACGGGCGCTTCCGCGCCGTAGTCGAGTTTGCCGATTACTTGCCCGTTCGTGTCCGGCTTGTCGCGCACATTCGCACCGTCGTCCGCCGTGACCTTTACCACCTGTGTCGCGGTGGCCGATGGCGCGGTGGAGGATGACGCAGGGGCGGGCGAGGTGCCGACGGGCGCGGGGGCGGAGCCGATGACCGCAGTCGGCGCGCGCGTCCCTTGCGGCGCGGGGATGAGGACGCCCGATGGTGGCGAGCCGACACTCGCCGTCCCGCGCGCCACAACGGAACCGCTCGCCGCCGCAGGGGTCAGGACGCTGGAAACCTGTGTCTGCTCGGCGCTCCGCGTCGTTGTCGCGGCGGCATCCGCCGCAGGCGAGGACGAGCCGCCACCGCCGCACGCGGCGAGGACGAGCGTGAGGCCGAGGCCGAGGCCGAGGAGTGAACACCAGCGTCGCATCATCGTACCTCCGGTCATTGATTCGTCGTCGTACCACATGCAGGCAATCCTGATGCAATTCTGTCGCCACCACGGGCGCCTCCCGTGAGACCGGCAATCACGAGCGGGAATGAGCGAGGGAAAGAGCAGGCCCGAATCACCACAGGGAATATCTGTACGTACTATAGCATCTCCGCGATGGCGTGTCTGGTGCATCTCTTGTATATTCGCATGAAGCGGTCACGCCAGGCGCGAGGAACAGCGACGAATGCGGCCCCGTTGATGACACGGAGGAGCAATGGCCCAGACGATTCTTGTCGTGGACGACAACGAGGCGAACCTGCGATTGATGAATGCGGTGCTCAAGACGCGGGGCTATCACCTCCTCGAAGCGATGAGCGGTGAGGCCGCGCTCGAAATGCTGACCAGCGAGCAACCCGCGCTCGTGCTAATGGATGTGCAAATGCCGGGACTGTCCGGCATTGATGTCGCGCGGACGATCCGGGCGATGCCAGCCAGAGCGGATGTGCCGCTGATCGCGATCACCGCGATGGCGATGAAGGGCGACCGCGAGGAAATCCTCGCCGCCGGCTTCAACGACTACCTCGCCAAACCCTACAAGATGGCTGAACTCCTCGCCCTCGTCGGCCGCTGGCTCCCTACGGAAGACGAAGATCGGCGAAGGGGACTTTGAACCACGAAGACACGAAGAGCACGAAGAGGCACAAAGAGAGGACGAATTTTGGTTTTCTCCTCTCCCTTTGTGCTCTTCGTGTCTTCGTGGTTTATTCCCCAACGTCTCTTGCGGTAAAGGAGTGCTGAATGGCGTACGAGCAGGAAGTGGATGTGCTGACGGGGGCCGTGCGGGAGGCGGGGGAGGCGATCAAGCGGCATTATGAGGGGGGCGCACAGGTCTACACGAAGGCGGACAATAGCCCGGTCACGGACGCCGATCTCGCCGCCAATGCGATCCTCATCGAACGACTGGCTGCCGCCTTCCCGGACGATGCGATCCTTTCGGAGGAGATCGTGCCGGACGCTGCCGTCAATGCGGCGGCGCGTTGCTGGATCATTGACCCGCTGGACGGCACGGCACACTTCGTCGCGCGGCAGCCGACCTTCGCCGTGATGGTCGGGCTGGAAATCGGCGGTCGCCCGGTTGTCGGCGCGATCTACCATCCGATGACGGACGAATGCTATGTCGCGGTGCACGGTGCAGGCGCGACGGTGACGCGCGGTGGGGAAACGCTGCCGCTCCACTTCCCGGTCGTCCCGTTCGAGACGGCGCGCCTCGGCACGACGCCCGGCTCGTTCCGCACCCTGACGACCGGCACGCCGCGCTGGACGGGCGACCCCGCGCGTTTCATCCTCACCGGCAAAGGCTTCGGATTCCGCCCGCAGGTATTGGAAACAATGTTCGACGGCTACATCGGCATGATCGCGGACGGCCTCGCCTCCGGCGGCTATCCGTGGGACCTTTGCGCGCCGGACCTGATTGTCCATGAAGCGGGCGGTCGGTATACGACGGTCTTCGGCGAGACGTATCGGTACGAACGCGTCCACCAGCGCCCCTACGGCGGCCTCGTCGCCGCCCGCGACCCCGCGCTCCACGCGGCAATCTGCGCGCGGCTCGCGACGAACGCGTAATAGCAACGGCAAGCGACCCTACGCCGTTGCGCTTCCTTTCTCTTGACAAAAGGCTTATACTGGATACGAAAAGTGTCCGTACAGATGCGAAACGGTGGGGCCGCATGTCCACACCGACGCTCGCATTCGTCGTTATGGTCCTGCTGGTGATGGTCGGCGCGGGCGATGCGGTGCAATGGGGACCGCGCTGAAAGGGGAAGTGGCATGGCGAGCAACGAGCGGACCGGCGGGCTGCGGGCGACGCGGAAAGCGACAGCGAACGTAAGCGTGAGCGTGCCGGAAATTGCCGCGAATCTCCAGGTGCCGGAGTCGGTCGTGCGTACCTATCTCGCCGCGCAGACATTTCGCGGCGTCCGGTTAACCTTCGCTCAGCGACAGGAACGGCAATCGCGCCGCAAGGCGCGCCAGTGGCGGCAGCGGCCACTGAAAGGGATGTAGCAAGACACCATGGCAACACCGGTCGGGCCGCGCGGGCAAATTCGCGATATTGAACGACACGAAGTGGTGCGGGAGCGCGGTGCGTCCGCCCCCGGCGTCAAGCGCGGGCTGAACGCGCGCGGCCTGCGTTCGCTCAAGGAGGCGAACCGCGCGCCGCGTCGTTTCAACACACCCTCCACGATGCCGCTAACGCAAACGGGATGGACTATCGTCCTCGCTGCTGTCCTGCTGCTCGCGTTGCTCGCCATCGTCGGCCTCCTCTTCCTCCGCTAGCAAGCAATCAGCAATGCGTCGTGAGCAATGACGTGGTGTGCCGTGGCGTCTTCGCCCATCGCTCGTTGCTTTGTTCATACTTTCGCACATAATTTATCGGGATAGTCGCGTATCTATCTTGACAGTGTGGTGCGCCTGCACTAGGGTAACGCACGATTCGGAAAGGTCGAAAGTACGCCTCATATCGTTGTGGAATCACAGTCGGGAGGTCGCGCCAATGTCACACTTCTCTGGTGAAGCTAGTGCTGTCCCATTCTCATTGACGCGGCGCCGTTTCCTCGCCGGGGCAAGCGCCCTGGGCGCTGCCGCCGCTCTCGCCGCCTGCGGTGGTAGTAGTGCGACGGACACGCCGAAGCCTGCCGGTGGCGCGACGACTGCTCCCGTGTCCGGCGCGAGCACAGGTGCGCCAGGCACCAGTGGCGCGGCGCCGACTGTGGCGACAACGGGGACGGGCGCCGCAGGTTCGACATCCGCCGCGTCGGTGGCCACGAAACCGGCTGCGGCGGCGGGGAAAAAGGGCGGTGCGCTCATCATGGCCGCGTCCGCCGATGCCGAGACGCTCGACCCGCATATCACGACGGCCCTCCGTGCCACGCGCTATCTTCAACTCCTGCACGACAACCTGATTAACCGGGACTTCGATGGCTCCTTCAAGCCGAACATCGCGGACTCCTGGACCACCAGCCCGGATGGCCTGACCTACACCTTCAAACTCCGCAAGGACGTCAAGTTCCATTCCGGTAAGGCGCTGACGAGTGCCGATGTCAAGTACACCTATGAGCGCTGGCTGAAAACGGACAAGTCGCCGACCGCCTACACGATCAAGCCGATCACCAGCATCGAAGCGCCGGACCCGCAGACCGTCGTCTTCAAATTGGATAAGCCATACAACATCCTCCTTGACCAGATTGCCGGTTCGTACGGCGTGATCCTCAATCAGGATGTGGTGGAAAAGGCTGGCAAGGACTACGGCGTGACCGTCGTGGATGGCACGGGGCCGTACAAGTTCAAGGAGTGGACGCGCCAGCAGCGGTTCATCGTGGAGCGGAACCCGGATTACGCATGGGCGGGTCCGGTCTTCCAGAACCAAGGCCCGGCCTATCTCGACAGCATCGAAACGCGGATCATCCCCGAAGATTCGACGCGGAATGCGGAATTCGAGGCGGGAAACATCCACATCAATATTGACGTGCCCGCGCAGGAGTTCGACCGCCTTTCCAAGGGCGACAAAGCGACCACGATCAAGTACGACCAGTTGCAAACGACGTACATGGGCCTGAACACGAAGAAAGCGCCCGTGGACGATATGATGATTCGCCGCGCGATTGGCTATGCAATCAACCGGGACGAAATCGTTAAGGGTGCGTATTTCGGCCTCGGGCAGTCGGCGGTCAATATGCTGTCGCCCCAGACGCCGGGGTACTGGCAGGGCGTCAAGGATGTCGCCGCCGCGTTCGATCTGGACAAGGCGAAGGCGACGCTCGATCAGGCGGGCTGGAAGCCCGGTGCGGGCGGCATCCGCGAGAAGAACGGCCAGCAACTCGTCGTCCCGTTCTGGTACATCAACGACTCCTCGACAACGCTGATGGCGCAGATTCTCCAGCAGCAACTCGCCAAGGCGGGTATCAAGCTGGACACGAAGCCGTACGAGGAGACCGCATGGTTCGCGGCGGCGCGCAGCGGGGAGCAGATCGGGTTCACCGTCGGCGTCTTTTACGAGAATGCCGACGTGCTCCGTTTCTACTTCTACTCGAAGCAGCAACCTGCCCCCAACCGCTTCAGTTGGGATAATGCCGAGATGGACAAGCAACTGGAGGATTCGCTCTCGAACCCCGACAAGGCGGCGGTAACGAAAGACTACGAATCCGTCCAGAAGACGCTCGCGGAACAAACGCCCGCTATCCCGATCATCCACGCGCAAGGGACGATTGGTGTGAACAAAAAAGTCCAGGGTGTCCACGTCCACCCGTCCCGCTGGCTCTACCGGATGCTGGACGTCTCGCTGTCGTAACGAGTAGACGGTAGTCAGAACGGAGATCAACCCCTCTGACTACCGACTACCGTCTACTGACTACTGGGGGTTGCCATGCGTCAATACATCATGCGGCGCTTGCTGCTCCTGCCGGTGACGGCACTGGGCGTCTCGATCCTCGTCTTCATGGTGCTGCATCTCGTGCCGGGAAATCCCGCGCAAGTGATCGCGGGGGCGGATGCACCCCCGGCGACGGTCAAGCAGATCGAACACGAACTCGGGCTGGATAAGCCGCTGCCCGAGCAATACTGGAATTATCTGCGGCGCGTCTTGCAGGGTGACCTCGGTCGGTCATTGCGCAGCAAGCGCCCGGTGACGAGTGACATCCGGGATGCGCTGCCGAATACGCTCGTCCTTGCGGCGCTGGCCGCGATCCTCACGCCGCTCGTGGCGATCCCGCTGGGGATGATCGCCGCGACGCGGCAGGGCACGCCTGCCGATACGGCTGTCACGTTCTTCTCGACGATCGGCATCACCGTTCCGACTTTCGCGGTCGGCCTGCTTCTGATCTTCTTCTTCGGCATCCGCCTCGGCTGGATGCCGATCTCCGGCATCGGCGGCTCCCTCCGGAGTCTCGATGGTCTGAAGCACGCGATCCTCCCCGCGATCACCCTCTCGCTCGGTTCGATTGCGGTCGTCACGCGGCTCAGTCGCTCGGCGCTCCTCGAAGTATTGAATCAGGACTACATTCGCACCGCGCGGGCGAAGGGACTCAGGGAACGCTCGGTCATCCTGCGGCACGGGTTCAAGAATGCGCTCCTGCCCGTCATAACCGTCTACGGGTTGCAGATCGGCGCGCTGCTTTCCGGCGCGGTCGTGACGGAGACCGTTTTCGCGTGGCCGGGGATCGGGCGGCTCGCCCTTTCCGCGATCCAGGGGCGCGACTTCCCGGTCGTGCAGGGGTGCCTGCTCGTCGTCGCGACGATCTTCGTGCTCGTCAACCTCGCGGTGGACCTCCTGTATGCGCTCGTTGATCCCCGTATCCACTATACGTAAGGAACAGGCCGGTGTCTTCCGAACCGTTCTCCACAACGACCGCCGGCGCGCTCTCCACGGGGGCGAATCGCGCCCTGACGATGGTCCGCACGCCGCCATCCTTCATACAACGATTCGCGCGTCATCGCGCGGGGGTGGCGGGTGCGATCATCCTCATTCTGATGATCCTGCTCGCGCTCCTCGCGCCGGTCGTCGCGCCGTACGACTGGGCGGATCAGAACATCGCTATCCGCTGGCAGGGCGCGTCGCGCGCCCACCTATTCGGCACGGACGAACTGGGGCGGGACATCCTCAGCCGTATCCTCTGGGGCGGCCGCTATTCGCTCGCGATCGGCTTCGGAGCGGTGCTAATTAGTTTCGTCGTCGGGGTGACGATCGGCACGATCAGCGGCTTTTATCGCCGACTGGACGGTGTCATCCAGCGCATCGTGGATGTGACGCTCGCCTTCCCGACGATCCTGCTGGCCATCGCCATCGCTGCCGCACGCGGACCGGGCTTTTTCAACACGATTATCGTCATTGGGGTGACGGAGATTCCCGGCTTCATCCGCCTGACACGCTCCTCCGTGCTTTCAATCCGGGAGCGGGAGTACGTCAGCGCGGCACGGGCGCTCGGAGCGGTGGACGGTCGGATTATGGTGCGTCATATCGTGCCGAGCATGGTATCGCCGATCGTTGTCTTCGCCTCGCTCAGGATCGCGGGCGCGCTCCTGACGGGTGCGACGCTGAGTTTCCTCGGGCTGGGCGTGCCGCCTCCGAAGCCGGAATGGGGCGCGATGATCAGTACCGCACGCAATAATCTGCGCGTCGCCCCGCACACATTCTTCATCCCGACCGCCGTCTTATTCGTCGCCGTCATCGCCGCGAATCTCCTCGGCGATGCCCTGCGCGACACGCTGGACCCAACCCTGCGGGATTAAGGGGGAAGTTCGGAGTCCGAAGAGGGCATCGAACATCGAACATCGAACTTCCCTCATTGCTCATTGCGCACTGCTCCCGTATTCTTTCCGAAGCGAGATGAGATAAGAGAAGCAGGAGGAGATGACCGTGGCAGAGCAGGAACCGCTCCAGATAGACATCGAGGGGACGCCGAACCCGAACAGCGCGAAGTTCGTCATGAACCGTACCGTTGTGGACGAGACGCGCTCGTACTTCAATATCGGCATGGTATCGGAGGAGGACAAGGTGGCCGGTGTCGCGAAGCAACTGTTCGCCATCTCCGGCGTGCGCACGCTGATGTTCCTCAACGACTTCGTCACCGTCTCCAAGGAGGCGAACGCGGACTGGGACATGATTGCCGAGAAGACGCAGGAAATCCTCGAGGCGGCGTATCGGTAGTAGACGGTAGACGGTAGACGGAAACAGGATACCTTCGCCGCTCGGAAAGTCCGGGCGGCGTTTGTGCATGCGGCGGGAATTTGTTTCGCTCCCACTGCGTAACCGTTCCGTAAGAGGGCGATGGTAGATTCAACCTAACCTCCCGGTCCCTTACCGCCCTTCGGCGTGGGAAGGGGAAGTAATCGGGGAGTCTGTTTCGGATTTTCTCCCCTCCCGTGTCGGGAGGGGTCGGGGATGGGTAAACCATGCAGCGCATTCTCGTGGTGGACGATGAACCGAGCATCCGCGAAGTCGTCTCGCTGTATCTCAAGCGCGAGGGGTACAGCGTGCGCGAGGCGGAGGACGGCGACGAGGCGCTCAAGATCGCCTACGAGTTCGCGCCGGACTTAATTATCCTCGATTTGATGCTGCCCAAGAAGGATGGCATGGAGGTCTTCCGCACGCTTTCCGTCAAGAACCCGGTGCCCGTTATCATGCTGACGGCGCGCGGGGAGGAGACGGATCGCATCGTCGGCCTGACGATTGGCGCGGACGACTACGTGACCAAGCCCTTCAGCCCTGCCGAACTAGTTGCACGCGTCAGGGCGGTGCTCCGTCGCGCCGGGACGAGCGACGCGTCGCCCACCGACTCCGGCGCCCGCGCGCTGATCTTCCCCGGCCTGACGATTGACCCACGCTCGCGCACCGTCCTCGTCAATAACGAGGAGGCAACCCTGACCGCGACGGAATTCGATCTCCTGCATGAATTGGCGCGCCATCCCGGCCAGGTCTTCACGCGCGAGCAACTGCTCGACCGCGTCTGGGACGAGGAGTTCTACGGCGACGCGAGCACCGTCACCGTTCACATCCGCCGCCTGCGGCAGAAGATCGAGCCGGAACCGGATACCCCGACCTACGTGCAGACTGTCTGGGGTGTCGGCTACCGCTTCCGCGCCCCCAAGGAGGAGATATAAATGGTGTCCGCGCATGGGAACGGCAGGCTGGAAAGCCTGCTACCACCAGAAATGCCAACCCTAGTCACCCCGTTCACGGATGAGAGCAGCATGATGCGCCGCCGGTTCGTGCAGGCACTGGGGGCGGTGGGCGTCGCGTTTGGCATCGTGGAATTGCTGATGATCGCGATCTGGCAGCCGCCGGTGGGGGACCTGGGAAAGATGGCGGTGTTGCTCTCCGCTTCCGGCGCGCTCTCGCTCGGCGTGATGGGTGTCGGCCTCTGGCTGATGCAAACGGGCGTGCTGCAAACGATCCGGGCGCGGATGATCGGCGCGCTCGTCGCAGGGTCGGTCGTCGCGCTAATTAACGTGCTCTTTTCCGCGCTACTAATGTTCGCGTCGCGCCACGATGTGCTCTTGCTTTCCGTGCTGTCGGTCTTCGCTGTCGTTGTCAGCGTCGCGCTCGGCGCGGTGCTCGCGGGGTCGTTGACCGATCGTCTCCGCGCCGTCAGCGATGCAGCTGCCACGCTGGCGACCGGCGATCTCGCCGTCCGTGTCCCGCCGCCGAGTGCTGATGCGGCGAGCGAGGTGCGCGCCCTGACCGTCGCCTTCAACAGTATGGCCGCGCAGTTGGAGGAGGCCGCGCGGCAGCGCGCCGACGACGACGAGGCACGCCGGATGCTCGTCGCTGCCATCTCGCACGACCTACGCACGCCGCTCGCCTCGATCCGTGCGATGATCGAGGCGATCACCGATGGCGTCGTTACCGATGCCGAGACGACCGCGCGCTTCCACGCGACGATGGGCCGTGAAATCCGCACGCTTTCCGCCTTGATTACGGACTTGTTCGAACTCTCGCAACTCGAAGCGGGTCAACTGGCGCTCTCGCTCGCGCCCGCGACGATCCCGGACCTGATTGCCGAGGTCGTCGAGGGGTTGTCCGCGCAGGCGGCGGCGCGGGACGTCCACATCGCGGGCGGCGTTGAGGGGGCCGTCGGCCCCGTCGTGATGGACACGCCGGCCGTCCGCCGCGTACTGACGAACCTCGTGCAGAATGCCCTGCGGCATACCCCCGCCGATGGCACCGTCGCCGTCACCGCCCGCGCCGTCGCCGAGGGCGTGCAGGTGGATGTCGTGGATACGGGCGAGGGTATCCCGGCGGCTGACTTGCCGCATATCTTCGAGCGGTTTTATCGGGGCGAGAAATCTCGCTCACGCGAAACAGGGGGCGCGGGGCTTGGGTTGGCGATTGCGCGTGGCTTCGTCGAGGCGCACGGTGGGCGCATCTGGGTCGAGAGCGAGGCGGGTCGCGGCACCCGCTTCTCCTTCATCCTTCCCCGCACGCCGCGCACAACATAGCGAGCAATGAGCAATGAAGGTGTGATCTCAGCGCCTCGATGTCCGGGCAAACGTCCTACTCATTGCTCATTGCTCGTCACTCATTGCTGACTTGGCATCAATCTTGCCCTTATGCGTATGCATAACAACCCCTGTTGTGCTTCGGTGAAATGTTGATTGTGTGGGGACTCCTCCGCATGATACGATATGCATGTAATTTATGATGCCAGCATAGACGCGCGACGGTGAGAAGACGGGGGACAAAATGGTATATCTCGCGACACAGGAAGTCGTGCAGCGTGTGCGACCCTTGTTGGATCACCTTGCGACGCGCACGATTGATAAAGCCCACCTCCTGCAGTACCTTTCTGCGATGGCCGGTGTCGAGTGGGACCTCTTCGAGCTTGTGCAAGATGCACAGACCGACGTGGGCGACACGATTGCCATTCGCGACCGCGTGACCGGTGAGACGTTCATGCTCCCGTATCCCACCTGCCTGCCGCGTCGCCTCGAACCGCTGATCGTCGCGGAGTACCTGCGCCTCGCCACAGACAAACCGCTGACGACAATGGACGCGCGCCTGTTCGATTTTTTCTACGGCGGCGGGTACTGCGCCGGCTGTCGCTGGCACGGCGAGCGGCAGATTTGCCACGAATGCCGCTACGCGGGTAGCCCCGTCAATTTTGAGCCCTTCCACCCCGAGTCGGCGCCGCCCTTGCCGCCAGACCCCCCGCCGCTCAGCTTTGATGCGCTCTAACGAGACCAATCACGACATCCTCGACGTACAACGCACGCCAACATCTCTCGTGTTCGGCTACAATACCGTCTGTTCCGGGCCAAAACGCAGGCCCGTGTATGAGGCCGACCATTGGAGGGCAACACGATGATCGAGATCGAGACGCCGACGCAGCATCAATTCACGGATCGCGTGACTTCGGAAGCGGAACTGCGCGCGTTGGTGGGGGAGCCGCGCGAACTCGTCATCAAGAAGCAGCTCGCGGCGCTGGATCGCCATTGCCGCGCCTTTATCGCCCTTTCACCCTTCCTGCTCATCGGGACGGCGAACGCGCGCGGGCAGTGCGACGTTTCGCCGCGCGGCGACGCGCCGGGGTTCGTGCTAGCGCTCGACGACCGCACACTGGTGATCCCCGACCGGCCCGGCAACCGACGGATTGACTCGCTGCGCAACATCGTCGAACACGCAGGCGTCGGGCTGCTCTTCATGGTCCCCGGCGTGGAGGAGACACTGCGGATCAACGGGTCGGCGTGCATCGTGCGGGACGCGGACCTCCTGGCGCGGCTGGAAGCGCAGGGGAAGAGACCGGAACTCGCAATCATCGTCGAAGTCGAAGAGGCGTTCCTACAGTGCCCGAAATCGCTGAAGCGGTCGCGGCTGTGGGATGCGGCGACCTGGCCGGAGCGCGGTGCGCTGCCGACGCTGGCGCAGATCCTCCACGATCAGGTGCCAATGCCCGACGTAACGGTTGAATCGCTGGACGCGGCGTTCGAGCAAAGCTACCGAGAGCGGCTGTATTAGCGAGCAACGAGCAATGAGTGAGGCATGGTTTCCTCATTGCTCATTGCTGAAAGAGGGATGGATGGCTGCGTACGAGCATATTCTGGTCGAGCGGGGGGATGGGGTCGCGACCGTACGGCTGAACCGGCCGAAGGTGCTTAATGCGCTGAGCACGCCGCTGATGACCGAGTTGGTGGAGGCGCTGGAGGCATTGGACGCGGACGACGCGGTGCGCTGCATCGTCATTACCGGCAATGAGCGGGCGTTCGCGGCGGGCGCGGATATCGGCGAGATGGCGGACGTCTCGGCGGTCGAGATGCTGAAACGCAACCAGTTCGCTCGGTGGGAACGGATACGAAAAATTCGCACACCGCTGATTGCGGCGGTCAATGGCTACGCATTGGGCGGCGGCTGCGAGTTGGCGATGATGTGCGACATGATCGTCGCGTCCGAGTCCGCCCGTTTCGGTCAGCCGGAAATCCTCATCGGTATCATCCCCGGTGCGGGTGGTACGCAGCGGCTGACGCGCGCAGTCGGCAAGGTGCTGGCGATGGAGATGGTGCTGACCGGGCGGCAGATCACCGCGCGGGAGGCATTCGCCGCCGGGCTGGTCAACCGCGTCGTGCCGAATGAACTAACGCTTGAATCCGCGACCCAACTGGCGAAAGAGGTCGCCGCCCGCCCGCCGCTCGCCGTAATGTTGGGCAAGGATGCGGTGCTGAAGACTTACGACATGACCCTCGAAGCGGGCCTCGACGCCGAGCGCAAAAACTTTTTCCTCCTTTTTTCCACCGAGGACATGCGCGAAGGCATGGCCGCCTTCCTCGAAAAGCGCACGCCGCAGTGGAAGGGGAAGTAGGCAGTGGGCAGTGGGCAGTGAGCAGAGGGATGAATCTCCCTCTGCTCACTGCCCACTGCCCAATGCAACTGGAGGTTGCACAATGGCATACGAAACAATCCTATCGGAGATGACGGACGGCGTGCTGACGCTGACGCTGAACCGACCGGATGTGCTAAACGCGGTGACGGACGCGATGCTCGCGGAGTTGCAAGCGGCCTTCCGGGATGCGGAGCGGGATGCGGCCGTGCGCTGCATCGTCCTGACGGGCGCGGGGCGCGGCTTCTGCGCCGGGCAGGACTTGAATGCGCGCGGCGGGGCGACGGACGCGCCTCGGCTGTCGGTCGGCGACCACCTGCGCCAGGGATACAACCCGCTGGTTCGGCGCATCCGCGCAATCGAGAAACCCGTCATCGCGGCGGTCAATGGCGTTGCGGCAGGCGCGGGCGCGAACCTCGCCCTGGCGTGCGACATCCGCATCGCCAGCGAGGCGGCCTCGTTCGTGCAGGCGTTCGTCAAGATCGGTCTGGTGCCGGACAGCGGCGGGACATTGTTCCTGCCGATGCTCGTTGGATACGCGAAGGCGGCGGAACTCGCCTTCACTGGCGACCGCATCGGCGCGGAGGAATGCCTGCGACTTGGCATCGTCAATCAGGTCGTGCCCGCCGATGCCTTCGTGGAGAAAACGCGCGAACTGGCGACCCGCCTCGCCGCCCTGCCGACACGGGCGATTGGCCTGACCAAGCGCGCCTTCAACCGGGCGATGATGCCCGATCTCGACGCCGTCCTCGAATATGAGGCGGACATGCAAACGCTCGCCGGCCGCACCAAAGACAACAAAGAGGGCGTCGCCGCCTTCCTCGAAAAGCGCCCGCCACGCTTCACCGGCGAGTAGCGATCGCGGTCTATCATGCGTGAAGCGGTAATTGTCGGGCGGGTGTGAACCGGTACAATGGGCCAGACGTATACGGGGTGTGGCTGCGAAGGTTTACCCGCGACGATGCGGGCGATGGGAAGGGACTGGTTCATGCGTCAACGATGGGGTGTCACGCTTTCGGTTGCGCTGGTCGCGCTCTGGGTTGGGACGATGGGCGCGCAGGCGGCGCCCGGCTATGCCTCGCCGATGATCGAGGCGAGTTGGAAGCAGGCCGAAGGCATCCAGCCGAATTTCTGGGGGCCGCTTTCCACCGCGCGGGACAGGCAAGAGGAGCAATACAAGGAAGCGCCCAATGGGAAGCGGATTGTCCAGTATTTCGATAAGGCGCGCATGGAGCAGTTCGATCCGAATGCCCGCGTCACGACCGGCCTGCTGACCGTGGAGTTGAAGGGTGGCAAGGTGCAACTCGGCGACGGCACGTTCGAGCAACGCAGCCCCGCGCAGATCAATATCGCGGGCGATCCCGGCACGACCGGGCTGACCTATGCCGACCTCGGCAAATTCGCCGAATACTACGACCCAGCCAATGCGAATACTTTTAGCGCCTACATTGCCGGGAGCAATCACCAGTTCACGCCGCTCACCGCCGAGAACGCAAAGCCATACTCGGCGCAATTCGATGCGCCGTCCGGCGATACCTTCACCTATGTCGCGGACCCCTCCAACCACTATGGCCAGGTGGTGTATACGCCGTTCCTGGATTTCATCAAACGGCTGACCGATGCGGGGGTCGCGATTGACCAGACGCCCGGTTACCCGATCTCGCCGGTCGTCATCGCGCAGGTCCCGATTGGCGGGAAGACGACGACGGTCTTTGCTCAGGCATTCGAGCGGCGCGTGCTGACCTACAATCCGAACAACGATCCCGCCTTCCGCGTCGAGTTCGGCAACATCGGACAGCACTATTATCGCTGGCGCTACGGCGGATAAGGGCTTACCCGACCCCGGCTACGGTTTTGAGCGAGACGGTGAAGGTGCTGCCGACATCGGGCGTACTATTGAGGATGATCGTGCCGTCCATCAGGTCCACAAGTTGCCGCGCGACGGCGAGGCCGACCCCCGCGCCGGACTGCGTGCGCGTGTATTCCGTCTCGACGCGAGCGAACGGCTCGAAGATGCGCGCGGCGTGTTCCGGCGCGATGCCGATGCCGGTATCTCGCACGGAGATCGCTACAGCGCCGTTGATTGCCCGTGCTTCCAGCGTCACCATACCGCCCGATGGCGTGAACTTGTAGGCATTGACAAGGAAATTGAGCAAAACCTGCTGCAAGCGCGCGGTGTTTGCGTGGGCCGGGGGTAGGTCGGCCGGGATATCGAGCGCGAATTGCAGGTTCTTGCTGTGCATGAGCGCCCGCACGGCACGCTCACACCACGCGATGACGGCGACGAGGTTCACCGTTTCCGGTGAAACGGTGAGGCGGCCCGCGCCGAGTTGCACGATGTCCAGCAGGTCGTTCACTTGCGTGAGCAGCAATCCGCCGCTCGCGACGATGTCTTCCGCCATACTGCGCCGCCGGGCTGGCCCGAGTGCGTCGTTTTCCACGATGATGTGGGCGAAGCCGAGGATCGCCGTCAGCGGCGTGCGCAGTTCGTGCGAAACGGTGGCGAGGAAGTCGTCTTTGTGGCGGTTCGCCGCTTCCAGCGTATCGAGCCGCGTTTTGAGGGTCGCAAGCGCACGGGCGCGCGCGATTGCGCGGCCCGCATGTGCCGCGGCATTTGCTAGCGTCGCGGCGGATGTTTCATCGAGCGGGGCGCGCGCCCCACGTGCCGCTGCGTAGAGCGTGGCGACATTCTCGCCTTCGACGACAATCGGCGCGGAGGCGAGCGTGTGATACCGCTGGGCAGTCGTTACGCCGCCGATCGGCACCTCGCGCAGGCGATACACGCGCGGCGCGGTGCGTGCGTGCGTACCCTGGTCGGGACCCCCCATCCAGTGCATCGCGCATGCTTCGAAGAGCGCGGCGACCGGCCCATCCGCATCGCGCACCGCCGATGCGTATGCCACAAGTTCGCCGCTTCCCTCGCCTGTCGTTACCGCCCCGGCGCTGTCGGACCATTCGGCGGTGCATCCCACCAGCGCGTCGAGGATCGCGCGCTCGTCTTCCGCGACGCAGGCATCGGCGACGGCGGCGATGTACACCGCGTCCCGCGCGCGGCGCGTTTCAGCCCCGGCCAACGCGACCAGTTCCCACTCGCGCGACTTCTGGGTAGAAAGGTCTGTCAGGCTTGTCGCGACGCCGACGACCTCGCCGTCCGCGTACCAGGGTGCGGCGGAAAGCAGCACGCTCACGCGATGTCCTTGCTTGTGGATTTGCTCGACCGCGACATTGGTGATCGTTTCGCCGATCAGCGCGCGCTGCCGGAAGTGCGCGAATCGTTCTTCTTCCTCCGGCGGGATGGTGGCGAGCCGTCTGCCGATTACCTCGCGTGCCGAATAGCCGAATAGCGTCTCGGCGGCGCGGTTCCACCCCGTCACGATGCCAAACAGATCGGTGTGTATCACCGGCGTCGCAAGAGCGTCGAAGGGCGCGATCGCCGGGTCGGATGTCCGACCATTCGCCACGGTGGGCGCGTGCACCTGTTCGCGGGCGAGCCACTGGGGCAGATCGAGGATCGGATGAAGCGACGACGTGCGTTGTTCATGCGCCTTATCCGGTCGCAGGGTAATGCGATCAATCGCGGCCGTTGTCGTCGCCATCGGTTCCTGCCCTGTATTGTCTGCCATATCACTCTCAATTTCTTCGGCCCGACCGACCCATGAATAAGACGTACCGAAACGTTATTGGGATCACCGACCGAACCACCTTGCTCAACGCACGCGAGGCAGGAATGGGTTGCGTCGCCCCGTCCATTCTGGTTAACGGGACTATACACCAGTTTGTTACGAAAGAACGAAGTTGTACCAAAGAGTATGTGATTGCGCGCGTGCATTGCCGTCGGGTTGTCGCGCGCCCGCGCGCTCGGTACAATCGCGATTAGATGTGGGAGGTATCAGACTGGACAGGCGCAACGATCCACGACGACGATATCGCAGGGCGGGTGATGGGCAACGGCGTGCGCGCAAAACTCTGCTCACGCTGGTCCTGGTTGGGTTCATCGTTTCGGTGATCGTTTGGCGCGCCTCGCCGTCCGCCCCACTCCTCGGTCAACCCACCGCGACTCCGACGAGCATTGACCAGCGTGCGATTGCCTCGACGCGTGGCACTGCCGGTATCGCGCTGCCGCGCGCCGACGCGACTGTGCCGCCCCGTTTCGGGTTGGCGCAGGCGCTCGGCCCGACGATTGACCAGGAGATCGCGCGATATCAGCCGCAGGGGATCACGGGTGTCGGCTTAGTGATCGCGGACGGGCGATCCGAAGACACGATCGAGCGCAATGCCGACGACCGATTCGCGGCGGGGAGCCTGTACAAACTCTTCCTGCTCTGGCGCACGCAGGTAGAGATCCGCCAGCACAAATTGTTCGACACGACGCAACTGATGCTGACCGCCCAGAATGACGATGCGGACGAAGATGGCTACGCCCTCGGCGCGTATGGCGACACCGTGAGCGTCGCCGATCTGCGGCGGCTGATGATCACGGCGAGCAACAACACTGCCGCGCAGGTGCTCGGGCAGTATTTCGGCTGGGGCACGGTGGATCAGTTGCTGCGGGCGCACGGGTTCACGGCAACCGTCGTTTCCGGGCCGGCGCGCACGACGCCGCGCGAAGTGGCGCGCTTCCTCGATGGCCTCGTCAACCGCACGCTCGATCCGCTCCTGACGCCGGATGATTACACGTTGATGATCGGGCTGCTCAAGGAGCAGCAGGTGAACACGAAACTCTCTACCGGCTTTCCGGATGGCACGGTTTTCGCGCACAAGACGGGGGATGTGCCGGGTGCGCACCACGACGTGGGGATCATCTTCCTGCCGGACGGCCGGGCTATCTCGATCATTGTCATGACCTCGGGGGATTACGACGCGAGTGTCCAACTCCAGCACGATCTCGCGGCGCTGCTCTGGAACGGCCTCAGCCTTGTCCCTGGCTGAAAACTATTAGCGGTTCATCATTCCGACGACGTGGCGGGTATGTCGTCGGTGCGGCGGAGAGCGTCGCGGATCGCGGCGATGGTGAGCGCGCGCAGGGCATCCATCTCCCGGCGGCGGGCCGTCTGGAGCGCATCGAGCAGCGCGTCGCCGCGATCCGGCACATCGGGCGGCAGGGCGGCGAGCAGGGCGGTGCGGTACGCGTCGGCGGCGGCGGAGCGGGCGATCCGCCCCGGTTTGCCGCGCACGCCGCCGAGTGCGTCGCGCACCGCCGGGTCCGCGAGCGGCGGTTGCAGCGCCTCCTGCACGCGGGCGCGGGCCTCGATGCGCGCCCGCGCCCGGTTCGCCGCCTCAACCGCCGCCTCCCACGCACTCCCCGCACGCAGGACACGGGCGCGGCCCCAGTCGAGCGCAGCGTCGTAGTGCGCCGCCGTCGGCGGTTCGATGGCGATCCGCCCGACGACGAGCGGCGTTTCGCCCTCCCGCCACATGCCGAGCAGCAGATGCGCCGCGAGCGTAATCAGCACCGCGACATCCACTGACGCATCCGCCTCGATCCCCTCATCCGTCCCCTCGACGAGCGCGCGGGCGAAGGGGCCGGTCGCGACGGCGCGGAGCAGGTCGGCGCCGCGCAGCCCGATGGTCACGACATGCGACGGCTCCGGCAGTCGGGGGCGGGGCATCCCGTTCGGTCGCGCCCCACCAAGGACGAGGTCATTGAGGGTACGCTGCGGCGTGAGGATGTAGCCATTCGTTGCAGGCGTTTCCGGGGGGGCGAGCGCGGCGATAATCGCCTGGGCGAGCGGTCCACCCTCGGCGAGGATTCGGGCCGTCGTTTCGGCGGCGATCTGCGCGGCATCCACCGTATCGAGGCCGAGTTTCGCATCCGCCCCGGCGATCTCGGTCGCGCCATCCCGCGCGATGAGGAAAAGGAAATCAGGCTGCCGCAGGCCGCGCGCCGAGCATTCGAGGGCAATTGCCGGGTCCGCGCCGAAACTTAGCGCCGCGTGCAGGAGCGCCCCGTCCGGCAGCGTCCTGCCGACCAGCGCCGGGACGCGCGGCAACAGATATTCCTCCCAGCCATAGCCGAGCGCGAGGCTGCCCCCGTAGGCATTGGCGCGGTCGCGCACCGCACGGTCGAGCAGGGCGCGGGCGGCGGCGAGTGCGGTGCGGGAAACGGCCAAGCGGGATGCGTTCCTTTCGCGGCGGTGATTAGCCTGTGTCGTGCGCATCGTACCACGCCAACCCGAACGCGGCGCATGGGAGCCTCACCCCCCAGCCCCTTCTCCATCGCGAGCGCCCTCTGGGCAGTGAGAGGGGCCGGGGGTGAGGTTCCCCTACAGCCCGATTGTCACGGCCTTGACTTCCATGAACTCCGCAATGCCCATGCTGCCGTTCTCGCGGCCAAGGCCGCTCTCCTTGTAGCCGCCGAAGGGGATCTGCGGCGCGGTCGGCAACGGGTCGTTGCAGCCGACGATGCCATATTCCAGCCCCTCCGCGACGCGGAAGGCGCGGCCAATGTCGCGCGTGAAGAAGTAGGCGGCGAGGCCGAACGGCGTGTCGTTCGCCATGCGGATCGCTTCTTCCTCGGTGTCGAATGGCACGATCGGCAGCGCCGGGCCGAATGTCTCGTCGTGCAGAATCTTCGCGTCTGGTGCGACATTTGCGAGGATCGTCGGCTCGTAGAAATACCCCTTCAGGTGGCCGTTCGTGTCGGCGGGCTTGCCACCGGCGAGTACCGTCGCGCCGCCCTTCACCGCGTCCTTGACCTGATCCTCGACCTTCTGGAAGCCGCGCTCGTCAATCATCGGGCCGACCTTGGTGTCCGCATCGAGACCGTTGCCGACCTTCAGCCCCTTCGCCAGTTCGGCGACGCGCCGCGAGAACGCATCCAGAATCGAACGTTGGACATACAGGCGGTTCGTGCAGATGCAGGTCTGTCCGGCGTTACGGAAGCGGGAGGTGATCGCACCCTGCGCCGCCTGCTCGACATCGGCGTCATCGAAGATCAGCATCGGGGCGTGGCCGCCGAGTTCGAGCGAGACCTTTTTGACTGTCCCCGCCGCCATCGCCATCAGTTCCTTGCCGACCTCGGTGCTGCCCGTGAAGGTGATCTTGCGGATGTCATGGCTCTCCGCCAGCGTCTTCGCTACCTCTTTGGCGGACTTGCTCGTGATGATGTTGACGACGCCCGGCGGGAAGCCCGCGTCATCGAACGCCCGGACGATCTCCAATGCGACCAGCGGTGTCGCGGAGGACGGCCGGAGGATCACGGTACACCCGGCGGCGAGCGCGGGGGCGATCTTGCGCGTGATCATTGAGTAGGGGAAGTTCCACGGCGTGATGGCGGCGACGACGCCGACCGGCTGCCGGAAGGTGAGGACACGCTTGCCCACCGTCGGACTGGGAACGACCTCGCCGTAGGTGCGGCGCGCTTCCTCGGCATTCCAGCGCACAAAGCCCGCGCCAATCGTCGCCTCGCCGACCGATTCCGCGAGCGGCTTGCCGTTTTCCTCGGTGAGGATGCGCGCGTGCTCCTGGATGCGGCTCTTGAGAATGTCGAACGTCTTGTGCAAGAGTTCAGCACGCTCGTCCGCCGGGCGCTTCGACCACGCCGGGAAGGCGGCGACGGCGGCCTTGATCGCCGCTTCCGTTTCCGCCACGCCGCCGTCCGCGACCTCGGCGAGCAGTTCGCCCGTCGCGGGGTTGTGCACCGGGAATGTCTTGCCGCCACTGGCATCCTGCCACTGGCCGTTGGCATAGAGTTGATACGTCTTCGTTGCGGTTGTCGCCATCCTGGTCTCCCTTCGCATGAAAAATGCGGTTCTGGATAAGAACCATTTTTGTATCGTCCCGCATTCCGCCGGGTGCGTCAACGGCGACGCGATCATCCTGAACACAATTGATCTGATTGGACTGATGGATTTCGATCGCGATCTCTTCAACAAGTCCGTGCGCGCTCAACGTCAACACTGCGATCCATCCCAACTCGCCATGGGCCAGTGTGTGCTCCTGGGCCGTGGTATGGTAATTGAGGTGATTGACGCCGATGAGGTGGGGGATGCTCCAGTTCTGCGCCGAACTGACGCAGAATGCAGGAGAAGGAGGACGCACTCGACATCATTCCACTACATTGGGGCCGGGTCTGTGAAGTGCTGACGCCACGCTAGGTGACGAATTTTGCGCGGTTCACGGGCTATCATCTGTGGCTGGCGAACCGAACGATCTAGCCCGATCAAGGGCGCGGAAACGGAGATGACGATGCAGCGCGATATAAAGGCAATCCTCGATGGCGCGCTGGGCGGCGGCATCGGGACGGTGGCGATGAGCGCCGTGATGCTCGCGGCCGGTGAGTCGGGGCTGATGGGCGAGCACCCGCCGGACAAGATCGCGGGCGCCGCGCTCGACGCGGTGGGCATCCATGAGCGGGATGAAGAGACGCAGGACGCGCTCGCGACCCTCCTGCATTTCGGCTTCGGCGTCGGTACGGGCGCGCTCTTCGGCCTGCTCCATCGTCGCCTGCCGTTCCGCGTGAATGCCGCGCTGCACGGCGTCATCTTTGGTAGTCTCGTCTGGGCAGTGAGCTACCAGGGGTGGGTACCGGCGCTCGGTATCATGCCACCGGCCTCGGACGACCGACCCGACCGGCCCCGCGTGATGCTCGTCGCCCACTGGGTGTACGGCGCAATCCTCGGCATCGTGGTTGCCCGGCGTGGAGACCGCGTGGATCGTGAAAATCAGTGAGTGTGCAGTTGGGTATGGATTGATCGGCGCGAGCGGCGCCTGGCGATGGTGACTTGTGCCGCCCATTGTCGCGATTGCGTTGCTCATCCGCGCAATCGCCTTGATCGGCTGGGCATTCGAGGCGCGCACCGCTGATCGTTCACGTTTCTTTTGAGCCGTTCCCAGGAAGTAATGACATCCGCACACTCCCTTTATGCCCTTGCAGCGAGTGAAAACGCGCGGTATACTTTGTGGTGAACTCGTGCGCTGACGGCAACGTGGGTTCTGGGACCCACGTTTTTCATGCGTGAAAGCAGGGGAACCAACGGGTTGTATGCCGGGGGTTTTCACTGCCGTTAGCACGCGAAACCACCCGTGCGAAACTGTTGCGGGCAAGGGAATACAAAGCGGGTGGCAGGCGACCAACGCGGCCCGCACGAGGAAGGATGACCAGCGATGAAAAGTGATCTGTATACCGCGATTGCGGAGTTGGCCGCCGAGCGCAATATGCCGCGCGAGGTCGTTACCAGCGCGGTCGAACATGCCTTGAAGACCGTCTACAAGAGGGCGCGGGGCATCGAGGAAGATGACAACGTCCGCGTCGAATTGCACCCGGACACGGGCGCGATCACGATTGTCGTGGACAAAGAGGTCGTCGCGGACGACGAGGTGGAAGACCCGCAGCGTCAGATGGGCGTCAGCGAGGCGCGGCAAATAGACCCGGAGAATGGCGCGATTGGCCGCGTGGTCACGGTGGATGACACGCCCAAGGATTTCGGGCGGATCGCGGCGCAGACGGCCAAGCAGGTCGTCATGCAGAAAATCCGCGAGTCCGAGCGCGAGCGCGTCTACAGCGAATACCGCGACCGTGTCGGCGAGTTGATCAACGGCGTCGTCCAGCGGGCGGACAACAAAGCGGTGATCGTGGATCTCGGCAAGGCCGAGGCGGTGATGCCCGTGCGCGAGCAGGTGCCTGCCGAGCGGTATCGCAATGCCCAGCGCCTGAAAGTGCTGCTGCTCGAAGTGAATGCCTCGACGGACAAGGGGCCGCAACTGATCGTTTCCCGCGCGCACCCGGATGTCGTCAAGCGGCTGTTCGAGATCGAGGTGCCGGAAATCTACTCCGGCGCGGTCGAAATCAAGGCGATCGCGCGCGAGGCAGGCCTGCGGACCAAGGTCGCCGTGATCGCGACGCAGGACAATGTGGACCCGGTCGGCTCGTGCGTCGGCGTGCGCGGCGTGCGCATTCAGAACATCGTCACCGAACTTTACGGCGAGAAGATTGAC
>JBBRLR010000080.1:0-20828 GCA_038231255.1 Thermomicrobiales bacterium
GCATCGTCGACCTCGGCTGCGGCGAGGGGAGTGCGGGCCTCTGGGTGGCGCGCGAGACGGGCGCGAGCCTCATCGGCGTCGATGTCTCCTCGGTCGCGATCGCGCGGGCGCGGGCGCGCATCCCGCACTTCGGGTGCGAGGGCAGGGCGGACTTCGCCGTGGAGGACTTCGTCGCGACGGGCCTGCCCGCAGAATCGTTGGATGGGGCGATGAGCATCGACGTCTTGTGGGTGGTGCCGGACAAGGCGGCCGCGCTGCGCGAGGTGGCGCGCATCCTCCGCCCCGGCGCGCGGTTCGTCTTCGCGACCTGGGATTTCGCGGCCAGTCCGCCGGGCGGGCCGCAGGTGGCCGACCATCGCCCGCTGCTGCGCGACGCGGGGTTCGCCACGGAAGCGTACGAGAGGACCGGACACTGGGAGGGGGGACTTCCGTGCGATGGTCGCCGGATTGGAACGGGCGCGCGAGGAACTCGCGGCGGAGATCGGCCCGGCGGATGCGGACGCGCTCATCGCCCAGATGCGACGGCGCGCGACGCTGCTGCCGGGATGGCAGCGCGTCTTCATCGTCGCACGCAGGAACTGAATCATACGCGCCCCTGCCGACGCGCCCCACGCGTTTCGTTCTCCATCGTCTCATCCCTCGGGGTCGATCGACGTATCGTCAATCAGCGTACGCTGACGGCCGGTCGCCCGTGCAAAGGGCGAGATGGACGCCGATCTGTCAGTCTGGGGTAGACCCCAGATTGACAAATCATCACGCACTCCTCGCGACCGTCGCACCGGCACCGGATTCAACCCCATCTCATGCTTACGGACGCTCGTACCGCCCCGTCTTCTTCGTCAGAAGGATCCGATAAAGGATAGCCTCGCGCCATGTCGAGGGATGTATTCCCCACCCATCCATGCCGTGCGCGCGCTCCAGTGAACCACCTCCCATCAAGGGAAGAAATCGCTGCTCGATGATCCCCTTCGCCGTAGTCGCAGCCTCCCCGCGCAACTCGGCGAAGGTTCCCCACGCGATGACACTGCGCCAAGCGCCAAGCCCTGCGATCTGGTCGACCTGGAAACAAACCGACGGGTTGGCGCGCATCATGCGGAGTTTCATGCCCTCGCGCGAGTACACGTAGACGCAGGCGCCGTCGTACACGTAGGAGGTCGGCACGACATAGGTTTGCCCATCGCTGTGGCAGCCGATGCGACCGATGTGTTCGCTGGTCAGGACACTCTCGATCTCGTGAGCAGACAAGTCTCCATACATCACTGCACCTTGTCAGCACCGCGCGAGCCTGTGCGCGCACGCAGTAGAATGCGTTTCGGCGTGGAGCGCGTCCCGCAGTACCGTTCCTTTCCCTCAGTTCGTCGTGGCATCATGCACCCCCTGCCACGCAATCGTCAGCAGGAATGCGCTCTCTTCCACTGCCTCGACATCGTGGGGTACGTCGTATTCCACGCTCAGCAGCCGTCCCACGGGCAGGTCCACGCTCTCCTCCCGCACCCGCATCCGCAGATGGCCCACGAGCGTTTGGACGCTGATCCGCCCCGCCGCCCGATGTTGCTCCATCCGCGCGCCCGCATGGAGCGCGATCAGCACGACGCGGAAATCGCGCTCCTTGACGAGAATCTTCGCGTTGCGGTCGCCACGCTGCCACGCGGATTCCTCGTGCAACTGTGCCAGCTCGCGCATGAGGTCGAAGGCGAGGACCGTGTCTGCCAGCAGATGCGAGGGACGCTCGCTCGTCCCACTCGTTTCGCCATGTGGGTGTGTGGTGGGTTGGTGTTCGGTGCTCATGATTTCCTCCAAATACCGTGTATGGATCGCGGCGATGCCCGTGTGACAGTCAACGGAAGCGCAGCGGCAGCGTCCGAAAGCCATTGCTCGGATACACATCGCGCTGCGGCGACCCCGTGGCGCCAAGCGCAATCGTGGTCGTGTGTGCCAGCAGCTCTTCCATGGCGACCCGCAACTCGAGGCGGGCCAAGGGGGCACCGAGGCAGTAGTGAATGCCCGCCCCGAACAGCAGATTGTCCTTCGGGTCACGGTCGAGGCGGACCGTATCAGGATGATCGAATGCGCGTTCATCACGGTTCGCGGCGATCCAATTGAGGGAGATCTTTTCGCCTGCGCCGATCTTCTCGCCCGCAATCACCACATCGCGCGTGACAGTGCGACCATTCGCCACGAGCGGGCCGTCGGTCCGCAAAATCTCGTCAATCGCGGCGGGCAACAACGCCGGTTCGCGGCGCAACTGCCCCTGCATCTCCGCGTGCTCCGCAAAGTAGCACATGAGGATGCCAATCGCTGCCGCCACCGTACCCTGACCGGCGGTCCAGTTGCGAAGGAGGCTGACGATGTCCGCGTCGCTCAGTATCACCCCCTCGACGGTCGTCGCCATGAGACGGGTGATGCGGTCATCGCGCACGTCCCCCCCGGCTTCCCGATGCACCCGCAGCGTTTCCATGACGTAGTCCGCGAACGCGTGCGCCAGCGCCGCTCCTGTCTCCCGGTCCCGCGACAACGCCTCCTCCTGATTGCCGTGCGTCCAGCCACGCAGATACTCCCACGATTCAGCGGGCCAGCCGAGGAAGGCACAGAGCGTCTTGAAGGCGAATGGTTGGGCGAATGCGGCGATACCTTCCACCTCATCACGTCCGATGAGCGACGGCAACAGATCAACCGCGATACGCCGGCAGTGTGGCGCGCACGCTCGCATCTGGTCGGGCTGGAAATACGGCTCCAGAACACGGCGATACCGCGTGTGCTCGGGGGGATCCATACCGGCGGGAACGGCGCGATGCCGGGAGGCGCTGCTGTACGTTTCCGGGTCAGCGAGGACGCTGACCACGTCCTGATGGCGGAAGAGCGACCAGTTCAGGAAGTCGCTATGGGCGACGGGACAGCGTTCGCGCATCGCATCATACGCGCGCTGCTGATCGCCGAGGACAGACGGGTCGCGGGGATCCCAGTCGGGGTTCGGATGGTTACGCATGTTCACTCCTCACATCGCGTCAGTAATTTCCCTTCGCGCGACTGGTCCTCAGCATAGCAGAAGCCGTTGTGATCCGCTGCGACGTTCGGCACGCACAGCGCGATCGTCGCGGCAGCAGGAGAGGAGTGAGAGTGTCGCGCTGACCATGTCGTCATGGCAGACGGGCGGCAATATACTCCCAGTCAATCTGCTTAACACCCACGCCAACATACGGGAGCGCGTGGGGCCCGGTGAGTCATGGGCGATGCCCCATTGCGCCAAGTGCTCCACGACGGTATTCCTGCTGTTATGCTCCTGAAAATACTCTCGCACTTCTTGATGCAGCCCCGCAGTGCCGCCCGCCGTGTAGACCGCCCGAAGATGCGGCGTGTTTTCCGGGGTCGTGGTAAGCCATTGGACGATGATGGTCGTCGGCTCATTCGGTTCCATCGTCCCTCCGTCTTCGCTGTCATCTCCCGTGTACGCTTGTCTCAGAGCGTGTTTGGTGAACACTTTTTCGACGATTTCCTGGACGCGAAAAGCCCTCTGGGGTCAAAGGGCTCACTGAGGATGGTATAGTGATAGGGTAGCGGACATCCCAGTGACACTCTACGCATCGTGCCGGAGGGCTACCGATGGAATCGGATCTCATCAAAAGCGTACCCACCTCCCCCTCGCCCGAGCAGGTCCGCGAACTGTATCGTCTGATGGGTGGCTTCCGGGTGTCGCAGGCGATCTACGTCGTCGCCGAGCTCGGCATCGCCGATTTCCTCGCCGATGGTCCGCAAGGGAGCGATGCATTGGCTGCGGCGACCCACACCGACGAGGCCGCGCTGTATCGCGTCTTGCGCCTGCTCACCGGTGTCGGACTCTTCGCGGAGGTTGCCCCGCGCCACTTCGCCCTGACCGGGCTCGGCGCGGGCCTGCGCGGGGATGTGGCCGGATCGATCCGGCCGATCACGGTCAATATCCTGGACGAACCCCGCTGGCAGGCATGGGGCCAACTGCTGCACTGCGTGCGCACCGGCGAGATCGGCTTCGATCATTACCACGGCATGGGGCTCTTCGACTATCTGGGCGCGCACCCCGCGAACGCGGCGAGCTTCAACCGCGCGATGACGAGCAATACGGCGTTGTCGGGCACCGCGATCACGCGGGCATACGACTTCTCTGGCGTCCGGCGCCTCGTCGACATTGCGGGCGGCCATGGGTTGCTGCTCGCGACGATCCTGCACGCGGACCCGGCGATGCGCGGCGTGCTGTTCGAGCTTCCCGAGGTGGTCGCGGGCGCGCCGGCGGTGCTGGGGGAGATGGGCGTCGCCGATCGTTGCGAAGCGGTCAGCGGCAACTTCTTCTCGGACGTCATTCCCAGCGGGGACGCATACATCCTGCGGCAGATTATCCACGACTGGGACGATCCCCGCGCGACGGCGATCCTGGCGAACGTCCGTCGCGCGATGCGGGGAGCGGGCAAGGTGCTCGTGGTCGAACGCATGATCACGGCCGACTATCGGCAGGCGTTGTCGGTCTTGCATCTCGATGTGCAGATGCTGGTCCTCCTCGGCGGATGCGAGCGCACCGAGGCGGAATATGGCGCGCTGTTCGCTGCGGCCGGTCTCCGGTTGAGCGCGGTTGTCCCGCTCGGCGATACCGAGCAGTTCAGCATTTACGAGGGCGTACCGGCTTGACAGCGTGGGGTGTACTTCGGGCGGCGTGGGCGTATCGCGAGTGTATCTGGGATCCGTTTCAAGACTATTCATCGGCGACCGATGTTATCCTGCACTCATGGCGGATCACGTTTTCACGGTTGTTGCACTAGCGGGAGGTGTGTGATGCGCGCGTCGGTGATCGAACTGCCCACCCTGATGGACAATGCCCCCGCCGCCCGCGTCCGCGCCGTCGACTGGGGCGGCATGACCTGCGCCCGCTTCGAGCTCGGCCCCGGCCGCGACATCGGCCCCCTGCTGAAGGGGCTGCCGGGCGACTGCTGCCCGGTGCCGCACTGGGGGTACGTGCTTGAGGGATCGCTCACGATCCGCTATGCCGACGGGCGGGAGGAGACGCTGCGGGCGGGGGACCTGTATCACCTGCCGCCGGGCCACACCGCCCGG
The DNA here is from genome assembly GCA_038231255.1 of Thermomicrobiales bacterium. Lineage (GTDB taxonomy): Bacteria > Chloroflexota > Chloroflexia > Thermomicrobiales > JALYUS01 > JALYUS01. Next base: position 5,077 of record JBBRLR010000080.1, read on the forward strand.
ACGGAGGAGGGGGTCACGTACGTGGAGTTCAGCCCGGCACGGGAGATGGGGGAACTGATGGCGCACATCCGCCGCCAGTCCCAAGGCTGATACGGGTTTGAGATAGATTGTAGGGGATCGCGGCGGGTGGTCCCCCAATGATCGACCATTCTCGTGCTTCGGTTCCTGAAACAACTGGGAGTGGTGAAAACCGTCGCAGTTTGTCAGTCTGGGGTGTACCCCAGCCTGACGTCAGGCATCCCCGCCCCGATGCGTCAATATAGACTCCTAATTCCTCTTTCTTGACATCTGTTCTCAAAGGTTATAGACTCTATCTTGACAGATGGAGGAGATAACACCATGAATGGGCAGCGCATCGGCTATATCCGCGTCAGCTCGCTCGACCAGAACCCGGATCGCCAGCTCGAAAGCATCACCGTGGACCGCACCTTCACCGACCACGCCTCGGGCAAGGATGTCGCGCGTCCCCAACTCGACGCGTTGCTCCGCTTCGCGCGTGAGGGGGACATCGTCGTCGTGCACAGCATGGACCGCCTGGCGCGCAACCTCGACGACCTGCGCCGGATCGTCAAGCAGTTGACCGGGCGGGGCATCCGCGTCGAGTTTATCAAGGAGGGGCTGACCTTCACCGGGGAGGACGCACCGATGGCGACGCTCCTCCTCAGTGTGATGGGGGCGTTCGCGGAGTTCGAGCGGGCGCTGATTCGGGAGCGGCAGCGGGAGGGGATCGCGCTGGCGAAGCGGCGGGGGGCGTACCGGGGCCGGAAGAAGGCGCTGAATGTGGAGCAACGGGCGGAGGCACGGGCGCGGGTGACGGCGGGGGAGGGGAAGGCGGCGGTGGCGCGGGCGTACGGGATCAGCCGCGAGACGCTCTACCAGTACCTGCGCACGACAGAGTGAGCGATGACACTGCGACAATCGCGATGGCGTAGGTGAATGACTGGACACAAACCGTGGACGAATGTGCGGAACCAGCCTGGCAACGCGGGGCGCAATTACTTGCACACGCAAACGACGGAAAGTGGTTCCGATAACCGGACGCTCTGGACGTGATGCGGGACCGTCGTCATGCTGAACAGAGTGGTCAAACCGCTGACGGCGAATTGTGGGCCTAACGGCGCAAAGAGCGCGCGTAACGGAGAAAGTCAGCCATAAACTTGGACTTGCAAGTCAACTCAAGCGATACTGCCATAACAGAGCAACGGTGCAGGGTAGGATAGGAAGGATGGATTTATGGCCTCGTCGTTTGGCACGACGATCCGCGACGCGCGCAAACAGCGCGGGATTAGTCAGAAGTATCTTGCCGAAAAAGTGGGTATCGACTTCACCTATCTCAGTAAGATCGAGAACGACCGGATGCCACCGCCGAGCGAGAAGGCGATCCGCGCAATCGCGCAGGAACTGGGAACCGATCCCGACGAGTTGATTCGGCTGGCCGGCAAGGTCCCGTCCGATCTCGCGGATTTGCTGGTTCGTGATCCCGAGGCCATCCGCTACCTCCGCTCTTTCCAAGGCGACATCCGGACGCGTCAAGCATGGGCGGCCAGCCTGCGCAAACGGGATCGCGGCGAGGACTGAGGAGTGGCAACCACGAAATTCTACAACGAGCGGATGGTCGAAAATCGCGCCGCCGATATCCTCCGCCATTTCTGCACCCTCGCAGGGGCTTCGCCAACGTTACCGGTGCCTGTCGAGCGTGTCGCCGAGGATCTCTGCGACCTCGGCATCCTGTGGGAGCCGATCCCGGAGGGCGTTGGACGAACCACGCTCGCCGAACTCCGTCCTGCGGAACGTTTGGTCGTCTTCAACGAGACACGGCGTCCCCTTTTCGACGACACGCCTTTCCTTTACAACACTGTGCTCGCGCACGAGATGGGGCACTGGTGGCTCCATGTGGACCGCGCGGTGCTCGATCAGCCCACGCTTCCCGGCTTCGCGCCTGCGGATCTGTCCGTGCATCGCCACGATCCCGACTCGTGGGAGGAGCGCCACGCGAAGTGGTTCGCCAGCCACCTTCTGCTTCCGCGCCGCCTGCTAGCCGAGTTGCTGATAGGGCGGGAAATCTACTTCCTCGCGGACATGTATCGCCTGCGCGACCAGTGTCAAGTGACGCTCACCGTGATGCGCATCGCCTTGGAACGAATGGGGCGCGGCTACATTGATGAGGATGGACGGGTCCACCCGTCGCGGCAGGAATACCACGGTCAGCAGCGCCTGAACTGAGAGACGCGCTTCCATCGTGATCTATAGCAGTTGACAGACAACTCAACTGTACGTATACTCCTCAAAATCGAGATTGGCCATCGCACAACCGGGCGCGGCCTTCGTCTACGACAGGAGTTGCCATGTACACGTTGGGGACCTACTTCGATGAACTCTTCGACCGTATCAAGCCACCGGACGAGCGCCTGAAGGCGGCGAAGGAACTGTCGCCGCAAGTCCGCGATTTCTTGGAGAAGAGTGAGGATTTCCCGACGCTCGCCCCTCACTCCCGCCTCGTCGGCTCCTATCCACAAGATTTGTCAGTTGGGGACGTGAAGGACGTGGATTTCCTCGTTCGCGTCGACGGCGACCCGGAGGCGAATGACCCGGAGGCGAAGGGGCTGATTCGTGACCTCCGACAGGAACTGGACGGCCTACCGAGCGCCCTCGGCTACGACGGCGCGGCGGGCGTGGACATCGCGGGGGCGCGCCGCTCGGTCCACGTCTATTTCGAGGGCCGGGATTTCCACCTCGATGTCGTCCCGTGCATCGCACCGGCTGGGTTCGACGCGCCGATCTACGTGCCGGACCGCAGCTTCAACGAATGGATCCCGTCGCACCCAGTCGGATATATCGCCCTGCTTGACGAACTCAACGGGACGTATGGCGGGAAGGTCAAGCGGCTCATCCGGCTCCTGAAGCACTTCCGCAACGTGCAGATGAAGACCCGCCACCCGAAGAGCTACTGGCTGGGCGCGCTCGCCCTCCACCACATCCGGCCCGCGGGCGGCCTCGACATGTCGCAGCCGCTCGCCGCCCTCTTCCGCGATCTGCTGGACGCGATCTACAAGCAGTACGCCTCGCTGCTGCCCCGTACCGACGGGGCGACGCCGAACATCAACGACCCGATGCTCGGTCATAATATCTCGTGGAACTGGGATCGCGCCCACTTCGAGACGTTCATGCGCCGCCTTGATGACGGGCGCACATGGGCAACCAATGCCCTTGACGCAGCCGACCGGGAGGCGGCGATCGTGTGGTGGCAGCGCATCTTCGGCGTGGACTACTTCCCCGCGACGGTGGGTGAGCGGTTGGCGAGCCTCGCCGCCATCGCGCAGCCGGGCAAAGCGATCGTGACGGGCACGGGTGCGGTCGTCGCATCCAAGCCGACAACCGGCCCCGCCATCGTGACCCGCCCTACCACCTTCCACGGAGATGTGCATGAGCAGAAAGGGCGCTGACTTCCCGGCCGCCCGAGGGCGCGCGATCAACGTGCCGGTGCAGCACCTGCACGTCGTGCGCCGCTTCCCCGGCTTCGCGCGCGTCAGCGTGCGGGGGGCGACGGAGTGGCGCGGCACCCTCCAGCCTCGCGATACATCACCCGTGTACAGGGTGGCGGTGCGGGTCGCCAACGCCGTCGGCGCGGTGCCACAGTTGCGCGTGCTCTCACCTGCGCTGGCGCCGGACGCCCCGCATCGGTACGCTGATGGGACGCTATGCCTCTACTGGCCGCACGAGTGGCGCTGGCAATCCGACGCGCTCATCGCCGAAACCCTCCTCCCTTGGGCGGCGCTGTGGCTGTACTACTACGAGCTCTGGCTCGACAGTGGCGAGTGGCTGGGGCCGTCGTCGCACGACAGCCCCAAAGGTCGGGAGAACGCGGCGTGACGCTCAAGAAGGTATTCCTGTCACACCAACACGACGGTGTGCCGACGGTGCGCGAGCTAGCCACCGATTTGCGCCTGCGCGGCATTGCGCCGTGGGTGGACAAGGATGGCGGCTTCTCCATCGGCGACGAGTCGGTCGCCGAGGCGCGCCGGGTGATCCGTGAGGATTGTTTCGCGCTGCTCCTCTATGCGACCGAGGCGGCGTTCACGAGTCGGTTCATCCGCGATATCGAACTCGATGAGGCGGCTGCCGTGAAGCGCGACGACCCCGCCTTCATTCTCTTCGCGGTGCCGTGCGACATGGGGTTCCGCGCCTTGCAGGAACGGAGCATGACGGAGTTCGGCATCGACCTTTCCGCATTCCATGGGGTGCCGATCCACGCCGCGACCGCCCCGGCGGATCGAGCGGCGGTCGCGTCCGATGTCATGGCGAAGGTGCTGCGCCGCAGCCATGCGGTCGCGCCGGACACCGGGATGCTCTCTCTGCAATTCAGCACCCGCGAGGTGCTGCCGGATATGCCGGGCGATGTGTTGCGGATCGACGCGGTGTCGCTCCTCGCCGCGACGCCGGGGAATGCGGACGCTTGGGATCGCCTGCTCGACGCGCTGCGGTGCGTGAAGGTGCGCGTCGCCGCGGTCTACGGGCGGCCACGGCTGCACGTACACGGGTCGAAACACCTGACCGCCGCATTCCTGTTCGGGCGGGTCTTCGCGCCATTCGAGATGGAGATCCGGCAGACGCCGACCGCCGTATGGCACACCGATACGCCGACGACCGCGACCGCACCGCTGGCCGTCTGTTGTGTCTTGGGGACAGATGATACGGGCGCGCTCTTCGTCGAGATCGCCTCGCGCGATAAAGACATCGCGATGGGTGTGGATACGCTCATCGCCGAAGGTCTGCCGCCGCCGAGTGTGCGATTGCAGCTTCGACCGTCGGCCGTCCCGCTCGCCGTGGACAACGAGCTATGCCGGGCGATGGTGGCGCAAGTCTACGCCGAGATCGGAAAGGCGATACAGCGGCGACGGATCAGCGCGATCCACCTCTTCGCGGCGATCCCTCAGGCGATGATGATGATGCTCGGTCGAGAGTTCAGGGGGATGCCGCCCGTGCAGATGTACGAATGGGACGGCAATCAGTATTTCCCCTCCTGCCGCATACCGGCAGGCATACTTTAGCAAGTCTATCCGTCAGTCGTGGGACGTAGATTCCAAGAGACGTGTCGCTGATCGGGCGGATGTGGCAACGCCGGATCATGCGCGCCCGCATAAGTTCATTGCTCAATAAAGCTCCTCGCTGCTCTGATGACGCGTAGGCGATTGTAGCCATGCCCGACGGTGCATACATCAAGACGGGAGTTCTCGGTGACACCATCGCGCTTGCGTGCTCCTGCGGTGTAGGGTGAATGGGTGGATGATGTCACGTCGTATATACTCTTGACACAGAACGTCGCACGGGGCGTGTAGGAAGCGGGGTGACAGCCATGGATGGTGCCTTCCGGATCAAAGACGACATGCTGTATGTCCCCGAATGGCACTGGGACTCACGGCAGCCGACCTTGTTTGGGCATCCGGTCAGGGTGGAAGCATCCCCGCGCAAAGAGGACGCCCGTGGAGCCGACGCGCCGAGTGCTTACCTGACCTTCGCGAACGGCTGGGTCATCGCCCTCGGCTTCCTCGTCTACGATTCCCCCGCCCCGATGGAGTACATCGCCGGGGTGGTCGCCGGATCGACATACGCGGGCAACGGGAGGATCGTGCACGATCTCCGATCCGATCGCAGCCTCGGGCTGTTCGACGCCGCGTTCCAGCTCACCCCGCGGATCGAGGAAGTCCTGACGTGGGAACCGTGGGATCCCGCACGCGGCGTGATCGTCGCTCGAAGCCACACACGGAAATCCCCGGAGCAGCTGATCGCGAGCCACGTCGAGCCGAATCCCGCCACGACCGATGTCGCCGAGTACCGGCTGCGCAGGGAGGACAACGGCTATCCGGTCTGGTCGATCATCGGCGATCTCGACCCGGGCGGCGCGAATATCGAGCAGGTCGCGCGGGACTACGCCATCTCCCGCGAAGCGGTCGAGGCCGTGCTCGCCTTCTATGCGAGGAACATGGCGGCGATAGACGCGCGCCTCGCCGCCAGCCGCGCGGCCTGATGGCGCGGTTCTACCTCGACGAGGATGTCCCGGTCGGCGTCTCCGCATTCCTCACGCGGCGCGGGCACCAGACGCTCACGACGGTGGAGGCGAGGAATCTCCAGTTCCGAGATGCCGCGCAGTTGCTCTACGCGACCGATAACGATCGGGTGCTGGTCACGCACAACCGGGGGGATTATCGCGCGCTCCACGAGGCGTGGCTGCACTGGTCGCCGCGCTGGCGGACCCAAGAAGCTCACGGTGGCATCCTGATCCTCGGCAAGGGGAATCAGCGCCTGTCGGCAGAGGACTACGCGAATGCGATCCTCGCCTTCCTCGCGACGGCACCGGCCTCCCTCGAGAACATGACCTTCGACTGGTTCGCGCCGCCGCGCAATCAGTGGGTCGAGTGGCAACCGTAGCGAGAGTGGTTTTTTGTTCCACATTTCAAAGTCGCATAAGCGCGGTTATCCGTCATCTTCGGCATAAGATCCCGCGATAGGCGTCCACACCGACCAGCTCCAGCAAGCCTTCACTTGTGTCGCTCGAACCAGTCACCGATCCGCCGCAAGCGGTCGATGCGATGGAGCGGGGTCCCGTTGCGGCTCATCCCGTGCGACTCGTGCGGGTAGCGTACCAATTCGGTGTCGATGCCCAGCGTCTTCAGCGCGTTGTACATCTGCTCCGCCTGATCTATCGGACAGCGATGATCCTCCTCCTCGTGCTCGATGAAGAGGGGAGTCATGCAGTGCACGATATGGGTGATTGGGGAGTCCTCGGCGTACGCCGCCGGTTCTTCCCACGGCATGCCGCCGTAGTAGTCGGTCATCCAGATCGTGTTGCAATCCCCCACGAGCGCGAGCGACCGGAGGTCCGAGACGCACCGCTGCGTCGCCGCCGCCCGGAAGCGATCGGTGTGCGTCACCAGCCAATTGGTCAGATAGCCGCCATAGGAGCCGCCGGTGACATAGAGGCGGGCCGGGTCGATGTAGCCCTGGGCGATCACATGATCCACCGCGTTCAGGACGTCGGCGAGCGGTCTCGGCCCCCATCCCTGATAAATGGCCGTCGAGAATCGCTCCCCGTAACCCTGCGAACCGCGTGGATTCACGAACACGATGACGTAACCCTTCGCCGCGAAGTACTGGAATTCATGGAACCAACTCATGCCATACGACGCGGCCGGCCCACCATGGATCTCGAGGAGGAGCGGATACGTCGTCGCGGGATCGAAGTCGGGCGGCTTCATGATCCATCCTTGGATGTCCTCGTCCGTCGCCTCGCGCGCGGGTAGCCAGAACTCTTCTATTTCGCCGAGATGAATCTCCTGCGTGATTGGTTGGTTGAGCTCCGTCAGCTTCGTTGTCTGACCGGCGGGGGCATCGCGCCGCTGCCGGTATATCTCGCCGGGGCTTGTCGGGGTCGATGCCGCATATACGAGCGTCCGTCCGGTGTGATCAACATCCCACTGGGCAATCGCATATTGGCCGACGGTGACCTGTTCGGGTTCGCCGCCGCTTGCCGGTACCCGCCAGATGTGAGCGGCACCCTGGTTCGCGCAGAGGAAATAAAGGTAATCTCCGATCCATGCAGGCTGGCTCCGGTCACCGGTGCCGGTGTCGGACATGATGCCCGCCCCGATATTCCGATCGAAGTCCGTCACAAGCCGCAGCGCGCCTCCGATCACTGGTATGGTCCAGAGGCGATTATTCGCACCGCCCATGCGGGGATATTCTCGGCCAATGACGGCCAGGTGGCTGCCGTCCGGGGACCATGTCGGGCTCGCATAGCCGCCATCGTGCGGGGTGACTCGGGTCAGGGTGCCGTCGACGAGCGCCACCGTAGAGACGTCGCAGCGCCCATCGCGATCATCATCGTTGTAGCTGACGAAGGCGATCTTCGTCCCATCCGGGGACCAGACGGGCGAGCCGATGCCCAGGTTGCGCTCGGATGCCGATGTCGGCCCGCCGATGCCCATCGCGCACGTCGTCAACTGGCGCGGCGTCCCGCCGCCGACAGGGAGAACGAAGAGCTGATTGCGCGTATGATCGAGGAATCCCGCCCCCTCCCGCTTGTAGGAGGCCCGCGTGATCACCTTTGGTCGGTCCGCCGCGTCGGGATACGTCACGATGTGCTCCGCAGTTGGAATCGAGGGGACCCGGCACAGGAATGCGAGGGCATCCCCGCTGGGAGACCAGAGCGGGCTGGTAGCCGGCTGCGCCTGATCGTGGGTCACTTGTCGTGCCTCGCCACCTCGCGCGAGATCGAGGATGTAGATCTGGGCCGTCCCCTGTCTGTCCGATGTGAACGCGAGGAATGTGCCGTCCGGCGACCAGCACGGTGACGAACTGTTCGTGTCATCGCTCGTCAATTGCCGGGCCGCGCCACCCTCCGCCGGGACGATCCAGACGCTCGTGCGATTGCGATTCGCCTCGCCGTCCGGACGAACGACGGTGAACGCGATCCGCGTCCCATCCGGTGAGAGCGCCATCTCGCCAACGAATCGCAATTTGCACAGATCGACGGCTTCCATTGTACGCATCGCGGGCCTCCCTCGAGTTGCCGAAACCAACCGCAGCAGTATATGTCGTGTCCCTTGTCCCATGGGAAGTCACTGCACTCTGTGACAAGCGAATTGACAATCATCGCCGCCTTTGCTACCGTCCCGCTGGTCAGACCACCATACCAAATCGCGTAAAGGAATGTATGGTCACGTCGTGTATCGGGTTCGCCCCGCTTGAGAAGCAGCGGCTTTCCGATCTGATCGTCGATCGAATCACCGATCTCATCAGTGCGGGAGCGTACCAGGTCGGGATGCGGCTGCCGAGCGAGCGTGAGCTTGCGCGATCATTCGATGTGGGCCGTCCGCTCGTCCGGGAAGCGCTCCGCATCGTCGAGTCCCTGGGGCTGATCGTGGTTCGACCGGGCATCGGCGCCATCGTAACCCGCAACGGACCGGCGACGGCGAACGTCGCGGGCTACTTCTGTAAGCATCCGATTGAGGTGCTCGCCATGCTGGAGGTACGCGAAGCGCTGCTCATCCGGATGGCGGCCCTGGCGGCGGAGCGGATGACCGATGCGGAGTTGCGTATGCTGAACGAGATTTACAGCGACCAGGTGGAGGTCTGCGCCGATGAAGACATTGAGCATATCGCGCGTCTCGACCAGGAATTCCATGACTGCATCTATCGTGCCGCCCGTTCACCGATTCTGTATGAAACGGAGCAATACACCCGATCGGCGCTGGATAATCAGCGGACGAACGTCCTCACATTGGGCGTTCGGCGCGCGCAATCGCTGGCGGAGCACGCGCAGATCGTCGCGGCATTGGAAGCCCGCGACCCGAACCTCGCCGCCGCGCGGGCGAAGACACACATGCGCTGTAGCACCGCAAAGATCCGAAAGCTGATGCGCGATCGCCTGGGGCGGGCAAGTGATCCTCAGTGCTTGGAGTGAAGGAGGGATCGCATGGATTATCAGGGGCGGCTCGCAACGTTGCGGAAGCGCATGGAGGAGCGCGGCGTCGATCTCGTCTATCTCACGCGCGGGGCGAATCTCTTCTACCTCGCCGGAGTGCGGCGTCATTACGACCACGGTACCGATCACAACGCCTACGGCGATTGGGCGAGCGGGGCATTCATTGCACGAGAGGGTGGCCTGATCCTGCTCGCCCCGCAAATGGGTGGCGGATTCTGGGTGACCGAAGGACAAGACAAGCCATGGATTGACGCGGTGCGTTTGATCCCCGAGAACGCTTCACCCGGCGAGGAGATGTGCAAAGCGATTGGGGAGCTTTCGCGCACGGTTCGGCATGTCGCGGTCGATGAGCGCACCTGGGGACAGACGATCCTCGCGTTCAATGAATTCTTCCCGGACGTCCGCCTGTCGCTCGCCTCGGATCTCATCACGCCGATGCGCATGATCAAGGACGCCGACGAGATCGCCGCGATGAGCCGGGCGTCGGAGATGGCGGACGCGGTCTACACACGCTCGCTCCCGATCGTGAAGCCCGGCGTCACGGAGTTCGAGGTCGCCCGGGAGATCGACTATCAGTTCCAGCAGGCGGGCGCGGAGGGCACATCGTTCGAGACCGGCGTGGTCTTCGTGAGCGCTGGTGGCGCGGCGCGGCAGGGGGCGGCGCGGGCGACCGCGCAGCGCCGGTTGCAACCCGGCGATTCCGTCACCTTCGACTTCGGTTGCGTCCTCGATGGGTATTGCTCGGACTTCGGCCGTTCCGCGTTCGTCGGTGAGCCATCGGCGGAGTACCGACGGGCGCACGACCTCGTGCTGACCGCACAGGCGGAAGCGATCAAGGCAATGAAGGCGGGCACGATCACGGCGACCGAACTGAACGCCGTTGCCCGCAAAGTGATCGCCGATGGCGGGTATGATGCGGGCTTCACACATCGACTCGGTCATGGGATCGGCGTCACGGTACACGAGCCACCGTTCCTCGATGTCGTCAACCAGACCGTGCTCCAGGAAAACATGCTCTTCACGATCGAACCCAGCGTCCGGGTTCCCGGCCACTTCGGCAACCGGGTCGAGGATGTTGTCCTCGTTACTCCTCAGGGCGGCGTCTCGCTGAACCATGCACCACACACGCTCACGATTGTGGCCTAGGGAGGCCGCCAACGAGGGGAGGAAATTGCCTGCATGGTAGCGGAGACTTTGACCTTACCAGCCACGGTGTCGCAGGGGCAATCGGCGATTGTCGTGCGGCAACTGCGCCGCAACCGCACCGCCCTTGCGGGCGCGATCATCCTTGCCCTGGAAATCATCCTCGCGGTCGGCGCGCCAGCCTTCGCGCGCTACGACCCGATCGAGCAGGATTTCTCCGTCGCCCTCGAGGGGCCCACGCGCGCGCACCTCTTCGGCACCGACGATGTCGGCAGGGACCTGCTCAGCCGCGTGATGTACGGCGCACGGATCTCCTTGAGTGTCGGCTTGATCGCGGTCGGGATCGGCAGCATCATCGGCGTTATCCTCGGAGTGGTCGCCGGATTCTATGGCGGCGTCATCGATACGCTGCTCCTTCGCTTTATGGATGTCCTGCTCGCATTTCCGGGTATCCTCCTGGCGCTGGCGGTCGTCGCGGTGCTCGGCCCCGGGCTCTACAATGTCATGATTGCGGTCGGGTTTGGCGGCATCCCCGCGTACACCCGTCTCGCCCGTGCCTCCACACTGAGCGTGCGCGAGCGCGACTACGTCCTCGCCGCCCGCGCGATCGGCTGCCCAAACGGGCGCATCATGGGGCGATATATCCTGCCGAATGTCATCCCGCCGGTGATCGTGCTCGCGACGCTCGGCATCGCGGGGGCGATCCTCACCGCCGCCGGCCTCTCGTTCATCGGCGTCGGGGCGCAGCCGCCCTCGCCGGAATGGGGCGCGATGCTCTCCCTGGGGCGGCAATATTTGCAGCGTGCGTGGTGGGTGACGGTCTTCCCCGGCCTCGCCATCATGCTCACGGTCCTCAGCGTTAACATGGTGGGAGATGCGCTCCGGGATGCGCTCGACCCCAAGTTGCGCCGGTAGATAGATCTGGCTTAATTGTCCTATGGGAGGAGAAGACAATGCGTCGTGAACATGATCTCGCCGTTGCGTATCTCACGGGCCGCATTCACCGCCGCGACCTGATCCGATTGGCCGCGGCCACCGGCGCTTCATTGCCGCTGACGGCGCTGCTGATCGCCTGCGGCGGCGGTTCCTCGCCCACCGCAACGCCCGCAGCAACCACAGCGGCCGGAGCGACCGCGGCGAAGCCGACCGCGGCAGCGAATACTACCGGCTCGGCAACGACGGCCGCCGGATCCATTCCGGCCGCGACCAGCGGGCCGGTGGTCACGGGGGCGACGGTTGCGCCTCAGTCCGGCGCCACGGCGCAAGCGAGCGGGGGCGCGCCGAAATCGGGCGGCACCCTTACCTGGTCGTATCCCGTATCCGTTGCGGACACCCTCAATCAGCACATCAGCAACCATACCGTCTCCCGGATGGTAGCGCGGCACGTCCTGGATTGCCTGACGGCCGTCGATCCGAAGACGGGGGAGATCAAGCCATGGCTGGCGAAATCATGGGAGATCTCGCCGGACGGGTTGCAATACACTTTCCGCCTGCGGGACGGAGTGAAGTTTCATGACGGCGCTTCGTTCAACGCCGCTGCGGTGAAGGCGAACTTCGACCTGACGATGGACCCGCAGACCAAGCACGCTTTCGCCTATCAGGCGCTCGGCGGCGACAAGTATGGGAAGACCGAGACCGTTGACGACCTGACTGTGAAGGTGACGTTCAAGAAGGCGCACGCAGCATTCCTCGCCTATCTCAGCGACGGCGGTATGGGGATCGACTCGCCGGATGCGCTCAAGAAGTACGGGGCGGATTACGGCATCAAGGCGCTCGTCGGCACGGGGCCGTTCAAGTTCGTGGAGTGGGTGAAGAACGACCACGTCAATCTCGATCGCAACCCGGATTACCAATGGGGCCCGCCGACCGCCAAACATCAGGGGCCGGCGTATCTCGATAAGTTGCGGTACCGCGACATCATGGAGAATGCGACGCGCGCCGCCGCCCTCGCCAGCGGCGATGTCCAGGCCGCGACGCTCTCCGAGGTGCTCGTCGCCCAATTCCAGGGATCGAAGGACGTGCAGATCCTCACCGTGCCGAAGGCCGGTACGACCCGCATGTACCTCATGAACACCGCGAAGGCGCCGACGGACGATCTCCAGGTGCGCCAGGCGATCAACATGGCGGTGGACAAGGCGGGGCTGATCAAACTGCCCGCATGGTCCGGCATCGGCAAGCCGGGTCTCGCGCCGCTGCCCTCGAACATGGTGCCGAACGGGGATCTCTCCAGCCTCAAGCAGTATGACCTCCCATTCGACGCCGCGAAGGCGAGCGCGTTGCTCGATAGTGCGGGGTGGGCGATGGGATCGGGGAACATCCGCGCGAAGGGCGGCCAGCAACTGACCCTTGACATGGTCGCCCAGGCGTCAGACCTGCCGTTCATTGAGCCACTCGGTGGAATGCTGAGCAAGGTCGGCATCAAGATGAACATCCGCTCAGGCGACTTCAACTTCTGGATCGACACCGTCGGCAAGAAGGAGTTCACCATCACGCTCTTCAGCGACAGCGGCTACGACAGCGCCGGGTTGATGGAGGAGTTCTTCTACTCGAAGGCCCCGTACAACTCCTGGGGCGTGAACGATCCCGCGCTCGACACCCTGCTCGAGGCGGCGGTGAACGCCCCGACCCGCGACGACATCTGGAAGAACATGCTCCCCGCGATGGGGATGGTCATGCAGAAGGCGGTCGGCGTGATGGCCTGGGAGCAGCTCTACGTCTATGGCGCCCGCAGTAACGTCCAGGAGGTCGGTTTCAACGAGATCGGCTTCCCGTATTTCTACGACACGTGGCTGAAATAGGGGTCTTCTCCCGTCGGCGCAGGTGCAGGGTTATGGGCAACGAGGGGGACGCGCGTGGCAAAGTACATCCTCAGGCGGGTGGTGCTGGCAATTCCGGTGCTCTTCGGTGTCTCGGTGCTGACCTTCGCCATGCTCCACCTCGTACCCGGCGACCCGGTAAAGGCGATGTTCCTGGAATCCGGCGGCGCGACCGAGGAGCAGATCGCACAGGTCCGCCATGTGCTGGGCCTCGACAAGCCCCTACCGGTCCAATATTGGGACTACGTGACGCGGATCTTCCACGGCGACATGGGACGCTCCATCATCAGCAATCGCGCCGTCGCACCGGAACTGATCCAGAACTTCCCGCCGACGCTCGAGCTGACGCTCGCCGGAATGGTGGTGGCGATTCTCTTCGGCTTCGCCATGGGGATTGTTGCGGCGATTCATCGTGGGGGATGGGTGGACAGCCTGACGATGATCATCACCCTCGGTGGCGTGTCGATGCCCGGCTTCTGGCTCGGCCTGCTGCTCATCTTCGCCTTCAGCGTCCGGCTGCACCTCATTCCCGTGGTCGGTGGCCCGCCCCTGAAGCAACTAATCCTGCCCGCGATTGCCCTCGGGTTGCAAGCGGCGGCGGTGATCGCCCGGCTCGTCCGTTCCAGTCTCCTTGAAGTGTTGAACGAGCAGTACATCGTGGCGGCACGGGCGAAAGGGCTCTCCCAGCGCGCTGTCATCGTCCGCCATGCGCTCCGCAACGCGCTGCTGCCCGTCGTGACGATCGTTGGCCTGCAATTCGGGAGTCTGCTGAGCGGTGCGGTGATCATCGAGACGGTCTTCGCGCGCCGTGGCATCGGGCGGATCCTCGTGGAAGCGCTCCAGGCGCGGGATTTCCCGACCGCCCAGGGCAGCGTCCTTTTCGTCGCGAGCGTCTATGTCTTCGTCAACCTCTGCATCGACTTGCTCTACGGTTTCATCGACCCGCGGATCGCCCGTTCCGTCTGACCATCAGTGCGATAAGGAGCCTGCCCGTGACCGCCACGCATCCATCACCCGTATCCGGCCTCTCGATCGACCAGATTCTCGCCATCCGCTCGCTCGGTGGGGCGGAGCGGCCGCAGTGGTCGCCCGACGGCGCGCACATCGCATTCGTCTCAAGTCTTGGCGGCGCGCCCGAACTATGGAGTGCCGACGCTTCGAGCGGCCTCCTGACGCGCCTGACGGTCGGGATGGGAGGCGTCGGGCATCTCGCGACCTTCCTGCCGCAGTGGTCACCGGACGGCGCCGCCATCGCCTATGTCTCGGCGAAATCGGGCGTGGACGAGATCTGGCTCTGGCACGCGGATGGCTCCGCCGACACCCAGTTGACCCGCCTCGGCGCGCGGATTGAAGCGTTCGACTGGGCGCCGGACGGACGGTCGATCGTCGCGACCAGCAATTGCTACGGCGCCTTCGATATTTATCGCATCGATGTCCCGACGGGCGAGACGGTACGCCTTACCGAAGACCGCCGGTATGAGATCTATCCCTCATTTACACCGGACGGTGCACACATTTGCTACGTTCGCCTGAACGACGCATGGACCGATCATGAAGTGATCCGCATGGATCGGGACGGGCAGAACGCCGCCGTCATCTTGAACGACACGAATTTCTTCGATTATCATTATGGCCGGACCTTCGGCGCTCCGATTATCTCTCCGGATGGGAAGGCCTTCCTCTTTCGCTCGCATCGGAGCGGCTGGATCAACGTCTGGGCCGCATCCATGGACGGCGGCGAGCCGCGGCAAATTGCCCCGGAGGATGCCGATCAGGGCGACGCTGCCTGGTCTCCTGATGGCAGATCGATCGCGTACATCGAGAACCACAACGGCACACTGGATCTTCGCGTTATCGGGGTGGATGGTGGCGTGCCGCGCGTCGTTGTCGCGCCCGAGACGGGCGTGTGCGGTGCCCCTGCCTGGTCTCCGGATGGGAAACGACTCAGTTATCTTTATGGCACCCTTTCGACACCGAATGACGTGTGGATCGTCGATGTCGCAAGCGGCAATCGGCGTCAACTGACGCACTCGATGCTCGGCGGAGGAGTGCGGGAAAACCTCGTGACACCCGAAAAGATCGTCTATGAGAGCTTCGATGGGCTGAAGATTCACGCCTATCTGTATCGGCCGCAGCGCGCCGCAGCGCAGAAGTTGCCGGGCATCGTGTGGGTGCATGGCGGACCGACGAGCCAGTACATGGATACCTTTCAACCGCATGTGCATTTCTTCGTGCAGGCAGGGTATGTCGTGCTCCAACCCAACATTCGCGGCAGTTCAGGGTATGGGAGACAGTTCGAGGATCTGAATGAC